>JBOFSK010000343.1:0-7843 GCA_051651505.1 Aeromonas sp. | reverse complement strand
GCCATTCGACTCCTGTTGCAGCCCAAGACGAGCCCCATCGCCCGTGAAATTATCCCCTGTTACCACAAAAATTCTGCTCAGCCTCAGTGCGCTGGCCTGTGGCGCCATTGCCGTGCTGGCTTTCTCCCCCTTCGGCTATTGGCCGCTGGTGATCCCCTCCCTGCTCGGCCTCTACGCCCTGCTGGATAAAGCCAATCCGAAACAGGCTGCCTGGCGTGGCTTTGGCTATGGGATGGGTCTGTTTTTACCGGGGCTGTGGTGGATCCATGTCAGCATGACCGAGTTTGGCGGCATCCTGCTGCCGGTCGCCTTTGTACTGCTGGCCGGGCTCTCCGCCTATCTGGCGCTCTACCCGACCCTGGCCTGCTGGGCCTTTGCTCGCTTTTTTAGCGGTCGTCACTGGAGCCGTTGGCTGCTCGCCTTCCCGGCCCTGTGGTTGGTGGCTGACTGGCTGCGCGGCTGGGTGATGACTGGCTTCCCCTGGCTCTGGTTTGGCTACAGCCAGATCGACGGCCCCCTTAAGGGCTTTGCCCCCCTTCTCGGGGTGCAGGGCATCACCTTGGCGCTGTTGTTCTGTGCCTCCGCCATCTGGCTGGTATGGAAATCCCGCTCCCCGCTGTGGCTGGCGGTGCCCGCCCTGCTGGTGGCCAGCGCCCACGGTCTGATGCAGATCAACTGGGTCACCCGTGGTGAGCCGGTCAAGGTGGCGCTGGTACAGGGCAATATTGCCCAGTCCCTCAAGTGGGATCCGGAGGCGCTGGCCCCCACGGTACGGACCTATCAGGATTTGAGCCGCGACAATCAGGATGCCGACATCATTGTTTGGCCGGAGTCGGCAATCCCGGCCCTTGAGAAAACCATGGGTCCCTATCTGGAGAATCTGGACAAGGCGATGAAGGTCAACGAGACCGGCCTGCTGGCGGGGATCATTCACTATGACCAACCACAACAGCGCTTCTACAATACCGTGCTCGGCATGGGGGTACAGGATACAGATGGCCAAGCGTCTTACTTCTACAACCACCCTAACCGCTACAACAAGTATCATCTGCTGCCCATCGGTGAGTTTGTACCGTTTGAAGACCTGCTGCGCCCCATCGCCCCCTTCTTTAATCTGCCGATGTCCTCTTTTAGTCGGGGTGACGAAATTCAGCCAAATCTGATCGCCCGGGGGCTCAAGTTTGCCGCCGCTATCTGTTACGAAATCATCTTCCCACAGGAGCTGCGCCGCAACGTCACGGCCGATACCGACTTTCTGCTGACCGTCTCCAACGACGCCTGGTTTGGCACCAGTATCGGCCCTTGGCAGCATATGGAGATTGCCCGGATGCGTGCCCTCGAACTGGCCCGGCCACTATTGCGGGCCACCAACACCGGCATCACCATAGTCACCGAGATCGATGGCAGCATCGTCGGCCAGATCCCGCAATTTGAAGCCGGTGTGCTGCGCAGCGAAGTGCGCCCTGCCCACGGTGAAACCCCTTACCTGCGCTTGGGCAGCTGGCCCCTCTACGGCCTGACCGTGCTGCTGCTGGGTCTGGCACTGGCACTGCGCCCCAAGGTTCACCCCTGGGCCCGCAAGCGCTAATCCCCTCCCAATATCCCATCAATCAACGAGGCGCCCGCAAGCGCCTCGTCTGTGATGACCAATCCTCAAGCGCCTCTTTGCCAACCAAAACGGCCACCCGAGGGTGACCGTTGTCAGCAAAAAACAGCAGCTCAGAGAGCGGCCGCCTCCAGATGCTCCACCAGCAGTTGCACGCTGCGGTTGCCGCGCCACTCGTTGACATCGAGCCGGTAGACCAGCCGCACCCGCTTGACCGAGGCATCGGGCCAACGCTTGAGATCAACACCGAAAGCGATAGCATCCACCGCCTGACCCGAATCCGTGGTCAACATCAGCTTGAGGTGCTTCTCCCCCACCAGCCGCTGCTGCACCAACCCAAATTCGCCGTCAAACAGCGGCTCGGGGAAGGCCTGCCCCCAGGGGCCTGAGGCGCGAATAAGCTCCGCCAGCTCAAGATTGAGCTCGTCTTGCAGCAGCTCGCCATCGGTGAGCAGCACCCCGGTCAGCAGCTCGGGGGTCACCAGCTCATTGATGATCACCTCAAAGGCGCGGCCAAAGGCCTCGATATTGGCCTTGGGCAAACTCAGCCCCGCCGCCATGGCGTGGCCGCCAAATTTGCCCATCAGGCCGGGATGGCGGGTGTCGAGCAGTTCCAGCGCATCGCGCAGGTGCACCCCGGGGATGGAGCGACCGGAGCCCTTGAGCTCGCTTTCGCTACTCTCGGCAAAGGCGATGACCGGGCGGTAGTACTTCTCCTTCACCTTGGAGGCCACCAGCCCCACCACCCCTTGATGCCACTCGTTGCGGTGCAGCACTATGCCGGACGGCACCTCACCATCGCGAAACCGGATCTGCTCCAGGGTGGCGAGGGCCTCTTGCTGCATCCCCTGCTCGATCTCCTTGCGATCCTGATTAAGGCTATCCATCTCGGCCGCAAGCTGGCGCGCCAGATTGAGATCGTCGCTGAGCAGACAGGCGACCCCGAGGGACATGTCATCGAGGCGGCCCACCGCGTTGAGGCGCGGCCCCAGCGCAAAACCGAGATCGGCGGCGGTGAGACGGCGGCCATCACGGCCGGAGACATCCACCAACGCCTGAATGCCCGGGCGGCAGCGACCAGCCCGGATCCGCTGCAAGCCCTGATGGACCAGAATGCGGTTGTTACCATCGAGGGCCACCACGTCGGCCACCGTGCCGAGGGCCACCAGATCGAGATAATCTGCCACATTGGGGACGCGCAACCCTTGCCGTTCGTACCAGCCGAGCTGGCGCAGATGGGTATTGAGGGCAGCCATCAGATAGAAAGCTACCCCCACCCCGGCCAGCGACTTGGAGGGGAAATCGCAGCCATGCTGGTTGGGATTGACGATGGCGTCGGCGTCAGGCAGCTCCTGACCCGGTAAATGGTGATCGGTAACCAGTACTTGCATCCCAGCCGCCTTGGCCGCCGCCACCCCGGCGATGCTGGAGATACCGTTGTCCACCGTGATCAGGAACTCTGCGCCACGGGCCACCGCCAGCTCGACAATTTCGGGGGTGAGGCCGTAGCCAAACTCGAAGCGGTTGGGCACCAGAAAATCGATGTGGCGACCGCCCATGGCGCGCAGGGCCAGCACACACAGGGCCGAGCTGGTAGCGCCGTCGCAGTCAAAGTCGCCGACGATCAGGATCCGTTTCTGGGCGGTCAGGGCCTCCGCCAGCAGTGGCACCGCTTGCGCCATGCCATAGAGGCGCTGGGGCGGCAACAGCTGGCTGGCGCTGCGCGCCAGCAGGGCAGGGTCGTCTACGCCACGACTGGCGAAGATCTGACGAAGCAGAGGGTGCAGGGTGGCAGGCAGATGGGAATCATCAACTCGCGGACGACGATGTATTTGCAGGGGCTTCAGCATATTGGCTCAGTATTTTTAGCAATTGATCAGGGCTTTGGTAACCACGTATCAGGTTCCCGTCAGAGGAGACCCAGGCAGGCAGCACCTTAACCCCTAACCATTGGCTCAGGCCAATATTTTGGATCAGTGTTTCGCTACATTGCTGTTCCGGCAAATAGCGTTTAAAGGGCTCATTTTGCAACAGAGGGTCGCTACACCAACCAGCAGCCTGGACCGTAGACTCAATCACCGGGAATAACTCAACCGTGATACCCAATGTTTGTAATTGTTGCAAGGAGGCAGATAAATTGCGCCGTTCTGCATCATGTTCACTGAGAAAGAGGGCAACCCGATAACGTTCATTTGGCGCCTTTTTCACCAAGGGGGGGTGAACGACCTGGGACAAACCCAAGCTGCGCTGCTGCTTCATGCCCGCCACTGTCAGGTTCTGCATATCCTGGGTGATATCCAGCATGACCCCCTGGATCACATAATCCCCGTTGGCATCACTGTAGAGTACCCCCCGCGCCGTGCCCAACTGATACAAACCGGGGATAGGCGTCTGATTTACCATGTAAACAGGGACCCCTAGCCGGTTGGTAATGGTCTGTTTCAAGAGTTGGGGGTCCATCCCCGCGTTGGCGGCAAACGCGCACAAAAGCATCATCCCTAGTAGTAAGTACTGCATTTTTTACTCACTTGGTATGAACGAATGGATAGGCTCTGCCTGGGCAGCATGTCCTGCTATTGTACCTGTAATTAATCAAAAATTTAATCTCGCCTTCCGATTAAAATTCACCCAAACTCATTGCCAAGACCCAGCTGCACCCGCAAGCTAAGAGAGGCGACAGAAAGTGCACCGCCACTGCTGTGTATTTCTGACCTACCATATCGCCCTCTAACAGGGAAGGTTCAGTGCGCTATTTGGTTAATTAAGGAGCTAACAATGAGTCTAATACAAGAGTTCAAAGCCTTTGCCGCCAAAGGGAATGTGATCGACATGGCCGTCGGTATCATCATTGGTGCCGCCTTTGGCAAAATAGTCTCGTCTTTTGTGGGCGATGTGATCATGCCCCCCATCGGCCTGATCCTGGGCGGAGTGGACTTCAGTGATCTCGCCATCACGCTGCAGGCCGCCCAGGGTGAGACGCCTGCCGTGGTCATCGCCTACGGCAAATTTATCCAGACCGTGATCGATTTTCTGATCATTGCCTTTGCCATTTTCATGGGGTTGAAGGCTATCAACACCCTCAAGAAGCAGCAGGAAGAGGCGGCCGCGGCACCGGCCGCGCCGACCAAGGATCAGGAGCTGCTGACCGAGATCCGCGATCTGCTGAAATCCCAACAGGGGAAATAAGCGCCATCCCCTGCCGTGTAGAAACAAAAAAACCGCCAGCCGGCGGTTTTTGTTGTTAGAGCTAAACGTTCAGGCCCGCGGGTGATGCTCCCCATGCAGAGCCTTGAGCCGCTCGTTGGCCACATGGGTATAGATCTGGGTGGTAGAGAGATCGGCATGACCCAGTAACATCTGCACCACCCGCAGATCCGCGCCGTGGTTAAGCAGATGGGTGGCAAAGGCGTGCCGCAGAGTATGAGGTGACAACTCACCCTGGATACCCGCCCGCAGGGCATAGATCTTGATGCGGTGCCAAAAGGTCTGGCGGGTCATCATTCTGGCCCGCTTTGACGGAAACACCACATCCGAGCTGGTGCCCCCCAGCAGCAGGGTACGCGCCTCCCGATAGTAACGATCCAGCCAGTGCATCGCCTCTTCCCCCATCGGCACCAACCGCTCCTTGTTGCCCTTGCCCACCACCCGCACCAGCCCCTGGCGCAGGCTAACATGCTCGGCAGTGAGCCCCACCAGCTCGGAGACCCGCAGCCCGGTGGCGTAGAGCAGCTCCAGCATCGCCTTGTCCCGCAGCTCCAGCGGGTCATCAATCAAGGGGGCCGCCAGCAGGGCGTTCACTTCGCCCTCGCTGAGATCGGAGGGCAATTTTTTCGGCAACTTGGGCCCCTCCAGCAGCACGGTCGGATCATCGCTACGCAGCTTCTCGCGGTTGAGATACTGGTAAAAGCGGCGCAGCGCCGAGAGAAAACGGGCGGTGCTGCTGGCCGCAAACAGGTGATCCACCCGCCAGGCAAGGTAGTGCTGGATCTCGTCCATCCCTGCCAGCAGCAGCGAGCTCCCCTGCTCGTCGAGCCAGAGGGAGAACTTCTCCAGATCGCTGCGATAGGAGCTGACCGTGTTGTCAGACAACCCCCGCTCCAACCAGAGGGCATCGAGGAAGGGTTCAATCAGGGGATGGGAGTCAGGCTTGCTCATGGTGTGCTGCAATCAGGGGAACGATGGCCCATTGTAACGCGCTAACTCATTGGCAATACAAGGCACTTTTGCCAGGCCCCTTGCCGGGCGGTGAAGGTCGAATGGCAATCTGCTAGACTGGCCCCTTCCCTTACGTCACCCATTGTGTTGCCCAGATGGCGTCGTCCACCCGAGCAAGCGAGAAGGCGCCAAAAGCAAGCGAGAAAGCGCCAACAGAGAGAAGAGCGATGAAGATTGGTCTGTTTTACGGTTCCACCACCTGTTACACCGAGATGGCTGCCGAGAAGATCCGCGCCCTCATCGGCCCTGAGCTGGTGGATATTCACAATATCAAGGAGGTCTCCCTGCGCCGGATGGAGGATTACGAGATCCTGATCCTCGGCATCTCCACCTGGGATTTCGGCGAACTGCAGGAGGACTGGGAGTCCCGCTGGGAAGATATTGCCGACCTTCAGCTGGAGGGACCCATCGTGGCCCTGTTTGGCCTTGGCGATCAGCTGGGTTATGGCGAATGGTATCAGGATGCCCTCGGCATGCTGCACGATCAGCTGGTGCCAAAAGGGGTCAAGCTGGTGGGCTACTGGCCCAACGAAGGGTACGAATTCGATGCCTCCAAGGCACTGATCGACGATGGTCGTCACTTTGTCGGGCTGGCGCTGGACGATGCTAACCAGTACGACCAGACCGATCCGCGCATCGAGCAGTGGGTCGAGCAAATACTGAGTGAAATACACGAGCTGATCTAACTCCCCGCTACTTTCGCGGCTTGAGGTGGCTATTTGCACTGTGTAATAGCCACCTGGTCGCAGTTATAGCTACTATTTTCTCAATCGGTATCATCTTATGACGCTGTAGCGACTTTTTTATCTGGGTCTGCAACAATGAAAACGATGCCCATGCCGACAGAAGCAGGGCGCACCGGCAGCAAACCGTCAGATCAGATAAGGAAAGGCTATGACCCCACACTCCCTCTTGGCCCCCGCCATTGCCCGTGACGTGCTCGATCACGCGCTGGCGCAGGGTGCCGATTTCGCCGAGCTGTTTGTCGAGCGCAAGCGCCGCAGCCAGCTTGGCCTGCTCTCCAGCCAGATAGAGAACATCAGCGGCGGCCTCGATTTCGGTATCGGTGTACGCCTCTGTTACGGCCACAAGGTGCTCTACGGCTATACCAATCTGGCCAGCCGCGACGAGCTGCTACGCATCGTCACCCTGCTGGCGGCCAAAGACCGGCGTGATCCTGTAGTCACCGCCACCGCCTTCGATTTCACCCGTTTGACCGATCGCAACCCGGTGGCCTTGCCGCTGTCCGCCGACAAGCTGCTGGAGCAGAAAATTGCCTACCTGCACGCCATGGATGCGGTAGCCCGCGCCGAGAGCAGCAAGGTGAGCCAGTTCTCTGGCAATGTGCTGGGCTGGGAGCAGGAGGTTGAGATCTTCAACAGCGAAGGGCTGCAGGTGAATGATCGCCGCCACTACAACCGGATCATGGCCCAGACCATCGCCCAGGAAGGGAGCGAGCAGAGCGTCGGCTACGAGGCACCCGGCGCCCTGATGGGCTGGGAGCATGCCGAGCGCATCGATCCCCGTGAGCTGGCCCTCACCGCCACCCGTCAAGCGCTGGTGAAGCTGGGCGCCGCCCCCTGCCCGAGCGGCACCCTGCCAGTGATCATGGAGAGCGGTTTTGGTGGCGTCATCTTCCACGAAGCGTGTGGTCACCTGCTGGAGACCACCTCGGTGGCCAAAAAAGCCTCGGTATTCCACGACAAGATGGGCCAGCTTATCGCCAATCCGGCGGTCAGCGCGGTGGATGAAGGGCTGCAAGGCAACGCCTGGGGCTCCATCAACGTCGATGATGAAGGGATGGCGACCCAGCACACCCAACTGATCAAGGATGGGGTGCTGACCGGCTTTCTGGTGGACAGAATGGGGTCGCTCAAGACCGGCTACGCCCGCACCGGCTCAGGGCGGCGCGAATCCTACAAATACGCCCCCACCTCGCGGATGCGCAACACCTATATCGAACCGGGTAACCACAGCCTCGATGAGATGCTGGCCACCGTCGAGCATGGTATCTATGCCAAG
>JBOFSK010000342.1:0-2006 GCA_051651505.1 Aeromonas sp. | reverse complement strand
TTGACATCCTCCCCCACCTTCGCGCTTCGCGCATCAGGAGGGGGATTCCCATTACTGGGTGGTAACTGCTCGCGCAGCTCTCGGTTCCTGCTTCATCGGGCGGCCTGATTGCACCGTTCCTCCACAGGCTAAAACGGCGTGTCCCGCCGCTAAAATATTGCGAGCGCCGTTAACATCAGCGTTCGCTTCATATCCACACGCAAGGCATTTGAACTGGCTCTGCGTCTGGCGGTTTTCCTTTGCTATATGCCCACAGCAGGCGCATTTCTGGCTGGTGTAGGCTGGGTTGATAGCCAGTACCTGACCGCCTCGCCATACCTGCTTGTATTCAAGCTGGCGGCGCAGCTCAAACCAACCCTGATCCAATATCGAACGATTCAAGCCTGATTTTGCCCGGACATTGCGCCCCGGCTGGCTTGTCGTGCCCGCTGCTGATTTTGACATGTTGGAAACCTTCAAATCCTCAATGACGATCATTGCGTGGTTTTTGCTGATAGTCGTTGTGACCTTGTGAAGGTAATCGCGGCGGGTATTAGCGATATGAGAATGCAGGCGCTGGATCTTCTGTTTCTGCTTCTTCCAGTTGCTGCTGAACTTTGTCTTTTTGCTCAATTGGCGCTGGAGCCTTGCTAGCTTGACCTGATTGGATTTGAAGCTGTTGACGGGCTCAAACACGGTGCCATCTGACAGGGTGGCGAGCTTGGCGATACCCGCATCCAGCCCGACCATTGAACCGGACGGGTGGGCTGGCTCGGGGATCTCCTGCTCAACCTGAAATGAGATAAACCAGTGCCCTGCAGCTTGGCTGACGGTCGCGTTTTTAATCTTCCCTTCGACTGGCCGAGACTGGCGGAACTTGACCCAAGAAAGCCCGGCTGGCAGTTTCACTCGGCCTTTTTCAAGGCGGCAATACTTGTCGAAGTTGACGAACCGGATCGAGTCGCGGTTGTCGCTTTTCTTCTTGAATACGGGGGCCTTGGCGGTGAGCTTCTTATCAAAACAGCGTATCCATGCGCTGTGCAAATCCTTGAGTTTCTGCTGGAGGTTGTCGGTATATGCCTCGGCAAGAAAAGCCATTTCAGGGTCTTTCTTCCAACTGGTGAGCATCCGGTTCAGTTCAAAGGCAGAAGGCAGCTTGTTGCCAGAATCCAGAATGAGCTTTGTCTCTGCAAGCCCATGATTCCAGACATAGCGAGCACAGCCGCCCAACTGGCGCAGGCGTTGCGCTTGTTGTTCGGTCGGCTCAAGTCGGAATTTGTAGGCTTTCAGAATTTGCATTTTGGATTCAGTGTGTAGCAATATCTTGTGGCAGATTACACTTGAAAGAGATATTTAATGCAAGCCTTTGATATTAAGAAGTCGCGTCATGCTGCCTACCTTCTCCACGTTCATCTGGTTTTTGTGACGAAGTACCGAAGAAAGGTTTTGGGTGACTTACACCTTACCGCCTTCAATCAGTATGCCACTGATGTTTGCAGAGACTTCGGCGCGGAACTGAAAGAGTGTGACGGTGAGGCTGACCACGTTCACATGCTGATTGAGTATGCGCCAACGGTGCAGTTATCGGTATTGGTGAACTCGTTAAAGGCGGTAACATCAAGGCGACTACGGAATGAATTTCTGGACTTGAGAGGTGCTTACAGCAAGCCCGTGTTGTGGTCACGATCCTACTTTGCGAGTTCTTGCGGAGGTGCGCCGTTGGAAGTGATTAAGCATTACATTCAAAACCAGCGGGGCTGACGCCCCGACGAAATTCCCCTCCCACCTACGTCGGAGGGAGTCCCCTTTCGTCAAAGAAGATGGGTGCCGAGGAGGAGCCCCAGATTGCGTTGCGCTGTGCGCAGCCGTGGCTGTAGCGGTTGATCTTGCCAGCAAAAGTATGGCCATCCTTCATGTTGCCAGATCCAATCCTCAGTTATCTGCTTGCTTATCCTCTTATTGTCACATGTTACGTCACGGATGAGCCGAATATGGTGTACATTTGGCTCATATAGTGAGCCGATAAT
>JBOFSK010000341.1:0-2235 GCA_051651505.1 Aeromonas sp. | reverse complement strand
CTGAATATCATCACTTTAGTGGGATGAAGGGGGGCGGGTTCGTTTCATCACAAGCAAAAGAAAAGCGGGACTTTTTCAAGTTCCGCTCAATGCCAGGAAAAAATAAAACCTTGTGACTTGCAAGGTAAAAATTTGGAAGCAAACAATCGATTTCTCAACCAGGAAGGGTCTTGAATCCGACAGGTTTTGATTATGCGCGATGTTTTATTCAGCACGAGTAAAATGTTTTTGGGTTGAAGAATATGCACCGTATGGTGTCATATTTTGAGACCACGCTGACTAACTGGTCTGTCCTCGTAAGGATTAGTGACGATTTTTTCTCTCTGTGATTTTGTAAGTATCAGTATCTGCAACTTGGGTGTAAAAGCGTCACAGGCAGGCTTGGCATAAAAATTCAATTAACATGCAAAGACAAGGATGTGTCATGACCTATAGCCAGACCCTGGCCAACAATATTCTCGACACTCTGAAGAAGACTCTGACCGACAAGGGGATCCGCTATCAGACGCTGGCGGAGGCGATGGGCGTCTCCATTGCCACCGTGAAGCGGATGATGAACAAGCCCTCCCTGCCGTTCGATACCCTGCTGGAGATCTGCCATCTGGTGGGACTGTCGTTCGAGGAGCTGCTGGATCGCACTCAGGACGCCCAGAGCCGCCGCGCCGTCTTTACGCAAGAGCAGGATGAGGCATTTCACAACGAACCCGGCCTCTACGCCTTTCTCGCCAATATCTTCTGGCGCGACAAAACGCTGATCGATCTCAAGCGGGAGTACGGCCTGACCGATGCCTCCTGCTACCTCTATCTGCGCAAGCTGGAGAAGCTCGGCATTTTGCAGCTCGGTATCGACAACAGTTACCACTTCCTGATCAGCGAGCGGATCAGCTTCGAGCAGCACAGCCGTTTCGCCCGCCAGCAGGCGCGCCAAGCGATGTCGGTGCTGGGGGAGTATCTGGTGGAGAACATGCACAAGTCGAACAACTATATGGCGCTCTGTCAGTTGCATCTCAACGAGAGCGAGGCGATGGCGCTGATCGACCGGATGAAGGAGTACTGGCATCAGGAGATCAAGCTCAACCGCCCCGCCATTGGCCAGCAAGAGCATGCCAAGACCTACACCATGTCGTTGCAACTGGCCGATTGCGGCTACCAGAGCTTCGACGACATGATCCCCAATATCGACAACTGATCCCGGCGGATCCTGCGGGATCCGCCATGTTGGTGTCTGGTTATTCCGTGAGTTGAACTGTCTGCGATCTGCCTGTGGCCGGTTGCCGCGCCCGGGTATCGAGGTAGATACGGATCGCATCCGGTCGCCAGTGTTCGATATCGCAATCCACCAGACCGCCTCGCTCGTCGTAATTGACCCGCACCAGCCGCAGCACCGCGCTCCCTTCCGCCAGATTGAGGGCGCGGGCGATGGCGCCGCGCGCTGCCGAGGGGGTGATCTCGAGACTCGCCCCACCCTGGCCTATGCCATAGCGCTGCTGATAGAGCTCGGTGAGGGAGCTGGCTAGCGGTGCGCTGGCGATATCGGGAAAGCGACTCGCCAGCAGATGGTGGCTGACGTGGAGCACGGGGCGGCCATCGATCAGCCGCTGGCGGCGGATCTCGTAGAGCGGTGTGAAGGGAGCCAGCCCCATCCAGCGGCACAGTTCGCTGCTGGCAAGCTCGCTGCCGTGGGCCAACACCCGGGTTTCGGCGGTGCGTTGCTGCTCGCCGATCCACTGGTGAAAGTGGGTGTGGATGGCGGGATCGTAGGTGAGGCGGGGTGGCGCCACAAACCAGCCGCGCCGCTCGGCACGGTAGATAAGGCCGTCCGCTTCGAGGCTGGAGAGCGCCTCCTTGATGGTGATGCGGGTGGTGGCGAAGCGCTCGCTCAGGGCCCGTTCGGCGGGCAGCTGTTGCCCGGCCCCCAATTGGCCGCTGCCGATATAGCGGCGCAGGGTCTGGCAAATCTGTTCGCACTTGGAGGAGACGCGGCCATCGGCCATGCTCTGTTCGTTCACTCTCTGCTCGCTCAATCTCGGCTCGGTCACACTCTTGTCCCTGTTGCTTATTCAGAAGGCGGGTGGCTGGCCAATCCCTTACTGGAATAGTCCAGCCTCACTCGGGTTCAGAGTTGTAACTGCTGTGGATGACAGCGCCATGACAGGGTGATTGTCATCAAACTGCCATTAAAGCGCCCCGCCACCGTCACAATTCCCCTCTAGCATCCCTCTCGAACCTTAACTG
>JBOFSK010000340.1:0-16194 GCA_051651505.1 Aeromonas sp. | reverse complement strand
TGCTGGTGCACCAGACCCGCACCGCGGAGCGAGCAGGAATGAGCCGCCAGCTGGCAGTGGCCGATGCCCTGCAAAGCCGGATGCGCCCCATCGCCATGACCAGCCTCACCAGCATTTTTGGCATGCTGCCACTGATGTTAAGCCCAAGCGAGGGCAGCGAAATCTACCGTGGGCTGGCCACCGTGATTGTCGGCGGTATGAGTTGCAGCACCCTGTTTACCCTGATCCTGTTACCTGCCTTCCTGCGTCTCGGGGAGCAGGCAGATATCCCACAACCCCTGCGCCAGCGGGCCTGAGCAAGGAGCTCATCGATGACACAGATGTTTACCCGAATGTTGGCTGGCGCGGCGCTGATAACGGGCAGCGCGCTACCAGTATTGGCCCAGGACAAGATGGTGACCCTGGCAGACGTGACCCAGGGGGATGCGGCGGCCCATATCTGGGTCAGCGGCACGGTGGCGAGCCGCCAGCAGGCGGCGCTCAGCGCCGAAGTGAGTGGCCGGGTGGAGTGGATCGCCGAATTTGGCAGCCGGATCAAAAAGGGGGATGAGCTGCTGCGCCTCGACAGTGCGGCGCTGCGACTCTCCCTAGAGCAGGCCCGTGCCGAGCAGGCGAAATGGCAGAGCAACCTGCGTTTTGCCCGCGCCGAATCCCAGCGGATCACCCGACTGCACCAGCAAAAGAGCGCCTCCCAAAGCCAGTACGATAAGGCCAGTTACGATGTGGAGCAGGCCGCACTGGCCGAGCGGCTGGCCGCCATACAGGTCAACCAGATTGAGGAACAACTGCGCCGCAGCCACATCTATGCCCCGTTTGACGGCGTAGTGAACAACCACTTCATTCAACCTGGCGAGCATGTGGACGCAGGCGAACAAGCACTGGAGCTGGTCAACCCGGATCAGCCGGATATTCGCCTGCAAGCCCCCATTCTCTGGGCCCAGCAGCTGGCCCCGCAAACCCGGTTACAGGTAGAGGGGGAACAGCTCAGCAGCCACGGCATCTATTACCAGCGGGCAGCCAGCGCCGATCCCAAGTCGCGCCTGATCGAGCTGCGTCTCAAGCCGCAAGCAGGCAACTTCATCATAGGCGCACCGGTACGGGTAGCCCTGCCGCGTGGAGATCAGCTAAGTATGCTGTTGCCGCGGGACGCCCTGGTTCTGGGCACCGATGGCAGTGTGGTCTATCAGGTGGCGCAGCGTGGCAAGACGCTGACCGTCAACCGGGTGCCCGTCACAGTGCTGTTTGGTGACAGCCAACAGGTGGCGGTGAGTGGAGCCCTCAAGCAGGGGGATCGGGTAGTGGTTCGCGGTGCCGGCAGCCTGCAGGATGGGGACACCATAGCGCTGTTCAAGGGGTAGCCGTGCTTGTCGCAACCCCGGTGACACTGACCAATCTTTATCCGCTTGTTCACCCCCTTGCAGCCAAGGGGGCTGCAGTTTGCTATCTTGGCGGCCATCACTCGCTTTGAGAACAATCACAACCCATGAGTATTATTTTGGGCATAGATCCGGGATCGCGGATCACCGGATACGGGGTTATCCGGGTTGTCGGCGGCAAGGCCGAATATCTCGGCTCTGGCTGCATCCGCACCGATTGCGGCGAGCTACCGGAACGCCTCAAGCAGGTCTATGACGGGGTATGCGAGATCATTACCCAGTTCAAACCGACCGAATTCGCCATTGAGCGCGTCTTTATGGCCCGTAACGCCGACTCGGCCCTGAAACTGGGGCAAGCACGAGGTAGCGCCATTGTCGCCGCCGTCAACGCCTATCTACCGGTGAGCGAGTACTCCGCGACCCAGATCAAACAGGCAGTGGTCGGTACCGGTGGCGCCGCCAAGGAGCAGGTGCAGCATATGGTCACCCACCTGCTGAAACTCTCCGCCACCCCGCAGGCCGATGCGGCGGATGCTCTCGGTGTCGCACTTTGCCACCTGCACACCCGCCAGAGCCTGATCAAGATGGCCGGTCGCGCCAGCAGCTCGGTACGTGGTCGCTATCGCTAACACAGCCCCCCGCCCGTGGGCGGGGCTATTATCCGCACCCGTCGATAAGATCTTTAGAGATCCACCCGATGATACGCATCAATAATATGTTGCACATCCAGCTTCTGACCTTGTTGAATACGCTGGTAATGTTGCAGGGTTTTTGCTAAATACCGTCTCACGGTTTTCTCTTGCTGCCGTGAATCAAATTGCCAAATCTCGTTACCAATCGGGCTGATTTTCTGACCCCCTTCTCCAGTAGATGACACCAGTAAAATTTCATAAAAACGCTGATTTTCTTCAACTAGTCGCTCTTGCTGCAAGCTAAAATCGAGCTTGATTAACATTTGACGCAGTGAGTAGTGGTGATGAACCGGACACAGTAAAAAATCAATCGCTAACGTCGGGTGTTGCCGATAAATAGTCTCGACAAAATGGGTGATTAAATCACCACCTACCCCGGCAATAATGACTAGCTGTCGTCCTGTATATTTGGCTAACGGTAGTTGTGCCACATCAAGACAATGGGTTTGCCATTCGCCGTCTGGATAAAAACGGCTTAATCTTTTGTCAAGCGCCCCCATCAACTCAGGCACAATATCAACAAAATGAATATGGCTGCTGGTTGATCGAGATAAGACTGCGCGAGACAACAACGCCGCCCCCAGCAAACCATGATCGCAGCAACAATCCCAAATGTGGCGGTAATCCGTGGCGACCATTTGTTCTATGCATCTTAAGCGGTGACTGAGTTTCAAGCTGTATACCTGAGGCTGGATAAATCCCGCCTATTGTAGATGTTTTATTGCGGTTAGCGAAACGGGGACAATCTATTGTATAAGCGATGGGAGCACCCACTGTTTAGCAAGTGGCATCACAGCGGTGTGATGCCACCCGATAACCTGAATGCCCCATCCAGTGAGGGGTTGTTAGTAAGCAGTCCAGCCACCATCAGTGGCAAATAATCCGCCGGTGAGATTAGAGGCTTCATCAGACAACAAAAAGCAGATCACGGCGGCTTGTTCCCATACCGTTGACTGGCGCTTGTTGCTATCCGCATAGGCCAGTAGACTTAAGGTTTTGGTGCGCCCCATATTGGGAATTGTCGAGGCGGCATTTTCTTTGCTGGCCGCTTTCACAAAGTTAATGGCCATTTCGGTCATCGCTGTCTCGGTCGCCGCCATATTGACCGAATTAACCCTAATACCATAGGGGGCGTAGTCGATTGCCGCACTGCGGGTTAATCCACTACACGCATGTTTACTGGCAACATAAGCTGAATTACCTGCTAATCCGGTTAAGCCGGCAATCGAACAAATATTGACAATCGCTCCTCCTTTGCCTTGCTTGAGCATGGGCTGCAACTGGGCTCGCATCGACTTAAATACCCCGGTTGAATTGACTGCCATCAAGGTATCAAAATATTCATCACCGGCTTCCGCCACCGGGGTGGGCAGCAGGGGTTTTTGTTTCTGATAATCAAGCTTCTCATCAGGCGCCATCGCGGCCATGATCCCTGCCGAATTCAACGCACCATTGATCTGGCCAAATTTTTCCAGGGTCAGATCCACCGCTTTTTTCAGATCATCATTACTGCGCACATCACCTTTGAAAAACTCGGCTTTACCACCCTCATTCCGGATCTGCGCCGCCGTGGCCATCCCCTCTTTTTCCAGCACATCAAAAATCATCACACTGGCGCCTTCTCGCGCCAGTCTTATCGCTGCGGCCGCGCCGATGCCACGCGCACCACCAGTGATAAAATAGGTCCGGCCCGCATGGCGCTCAGCAATAAAATAGGCCGGATCCAGCGGTTTAATATCAACTTGCTTATATTCATTAGCCATGCTGGTCATGGGCAGCAATGACCCCAACAGGCAGCTAAGCAACAACGAGGTTTTCAATGTTTTCGATGTGTTCATCATAGTCACTCCGGTGGGTTAGTTAAAAACGTGCAATCATCAGGGTACTGGCACTTAACCAATTTTGATAATCATCATTTAATGCCTGGCGGATAGCCTGACCAGGTATGGTATAGGCTGCGGAAAAAACAAAAATTAAATTGGCACTGGCAACATAACGGGCGGTGATATTCAGCTCTTTGCCCAATTCGGTTGAGGTCAACTGTGACAGGGCCTGCGCCCCCCCTAAATTATTGGTGTCATCTGCCTTGAAAATCCAAAATTGCGGGGTCAATTCCAATTGTGGCGAGACTAATAACCGCCCCATAAAGCGATGAGCAATCACATTAGAGGTCTGCACGACTTTATAGTGATTCAGCCCCTGTACCCATTCATCACCGCCTCCGCCAGCAAATAACGGGTCCCAACGCTCGAAGCTGCTAGTAGCAGGATCATCACCACTAAATTGAGAATAGCGATAGCTCAGGGTAGGCTGCCAGCGCCAATCATGAAAGCGATAACCGGCTTCAAGATATCCGGCCCGAGCATCCATATCAAAATCGGCATGGGTCTGTCGGGCTAATTCCGCCTGCGCATAAAAACCTGGCAGACCCACCTTGCCATCATAGGCCAAGCGCAGATCGGCAACACGTAACCCTTCACGGGATAAGATGGCACTGTTGGTAAAGTAAGAAAAATCTGATTTTGGTACGGTTAAATACATGGCTCCCAGCCGAACGTTGCCACCAACATTGCCCTCATAATTGACGCCGTGGATCACCGTGGCGGAATCTAACTCCTCCAATTCATCGGGATCTAACCGAAAGAACTCCAATTTGTGACCATCGTATACAAATTGGGCCAATAATAGCTGTTCAGCGGCATAACGAGGGTTGGACTGGAGCGCCGCTCGCTCCCCGCCATTGGCCGATCCCAGCCGCAAAATCATGCCGCTATCAACTTGAAAGGCTTTGCGCCCTGCCAGTAGATTCACTTGGCGGATCCCACTTTCAGCAGTGGTGTTATTGCCGATCAGCCCCAGATATGCATCTTCAACTCCCATGTCTATCCGGGTTTCATCGGTGAATAATTCCGGGCCCCATGAACCAGAGCCGATGGCACTCAAGCCGGCAAACGCTGTGAGGTTATTTGTGAAGGCACTTAACCCGTAAAGTCCTGCCTCCACACTGGTTTCAAGCCAGGGATCTGGCCCCGCCTGACCACCCGACGGGGAGGTAGCCAAGGGGTTCCCGGCCGTTAATACCTCGGGGCGACCAAAAAAAGCACGGTCATTGGCAAACAACATGCTTTTATTTTCAAGTTTTGCCAATAAGACCTGTTTGTCGTTGGCATAGAGGGTCGGGAAGTCGTTAAAACTGCCCCCTGCAAATATCCCTATTGGTGCTTGTTCCAATGGTTTGGCTTTGGCGGTGAGCGTAATATTCAGCACCAGTTCGACCTGGCCATCGGCACTCAATTGTGCGAGATATTGGGCATCTTGAACAAAACGCAGCCGCTTTACTTTATTGAGCATGATATTACTGCGTATCGGCTCAAATTTAGCGCCAGGATAGGTGCCAAATGCTTTTAGCACTGAGTTACGATAGGTCTCGTTTTTTTGCTGTTCACCATCAAACAATACTTTGATAGCCACAATCCGCCGCCCGCCGAGATCGCCATAACTATCGGCAGTTGCTGGCACCGGCAACCACGCTGCGAAGATCAAAAAGAATACGGGATAAAAAAAACGTATGTTCCAACTCATAAACAGCGATCTCCCTATCTGCCAAGTACAGTGACTGGCCATTTCGGTGCCTGGCTATATTGCCGTAATTGCCAACTATTTAGTGTGTTGTAAGTCCAAACGAAGATGAGTATAGCGGCCCTTGATGCGCACCGGACACCGGTTGTTAATGCGCAGCGAGATCATCACTCCCCCCAGGGGATAACACGGGCACAGTGTTGTGCCAACGCCACATTGTGAGCCCCTGTGGTACACTCGCAGCCATTGTCTGTTTTAAGTGTGTATCCGATGAAATCTCCCCGTTCCCGCCTCTCTCTCACCAGTCGTCCCCCTCGTGGTGGTGCCGTTGGTACTACCACTGAGCGCCCAGCTACGCTGCGCAAACCGGACCTGGCACCCGCAGATCGCACGTTACTGCTGCTCAACAAACCCTACATGGTGCTGTGCCAGTTCACCGATGAGGCGGGCCGGGAGACCCTCAAGGATTACATCAAGGAGCCCGGCATCTATGCCGCTGGCCGCCTCGACAGAGACAGTGAGGGGTTATTGCTACTCACCAACGATGGCAAACTGCAAGCACGCCTCACCCAGCCGGGGGAGAAGACCCCCAAAACCTACTGGGTGCAGGTCGAAGGGATCCCGGCTGAAGAGAAATTGGTCGCCCTGCGCAGCGGGCTGGCGCTCAATGACGGCATGACCCTGCCCGCCGAAGCCCGAATTATGGCTGAGCCCGATATATGGCCGCGCAATCCGCCGATCCGCGAGCGCAAGGAGATCCCTACCTGCTGGCTCGAAATCAAAATAGTAGAGGGACGCAACCGCCAGGTGCGACGGATGACAGCCCATATCGGCCATCCCACCTTGCGTCTGATCCGCTACGCCATCGGCGACTGGACGCTCGATAGTCTGGCGCCGGGCGAGAGCCGCAGTGTGCCCGCCCCCGAGCTGGCACCGATCGCCACCCGCCGCCCGCGGCCATCCTCACCCCGCTCAGGCACAAACGCCAAACTGGCAGAGGATACGCCACGGCGGGCAAACCAACCTCGATCTGACCAACGGCCCCATAGCCCGGCATCGACGACCAGTCAAACCGGTAGCCAATCTCGCAACAGCGGGCACGGCAGCAGTCGCAGCACCATGCGTCGACCGGCCCGAGCGGGCAATCCCAATAGCAACGACAAGGAGTCATAATGAGCAATCCTCCGGCAACGCAATCGACCACCAGCCAGGCCCCCATGGCAGCGCGCCTGACGGTCGCCGCGCTGGTGCACTGGCAGGGCCGCTTTCTGGTAGTGGAAGAGGAGATAAAAGGCCAGCGCCGCTTTAACCAGCCCGCCGGACACGTGGAGCCAGGCGAAAATCTGATTGACGCGGCCTGTCGCGAGCTCAAAGAAGAGACGGGCCTGAGCGCGACCCCGACCGCCTGGCTTGGCACCTATCTGTTCAAACCGGCCGACAGCGACGCCACCTTTGTGCGCACTGCCTTTATCTTCGACCTTGAAAAAGCACCGGGTCTGCACCATCCACAAGATCCTGATGGCGATGTGCTGGCGTGCCACTGGCTCACCCAAGAGGAGATAGCCGAGTGCAAACCGGCCCTGAGAAGCCCCTTGGTGTGGCAGTGTATTCAGGATTATCTAGGGGGGACCCGCCTGCCATTATCGGCCCTAAAAGCCTTTATTTAATTCCATTTGACCCTCTTTGCTGGTCACTTTTTTGCCATAACGGCCAGCAGTGGGAAAACGTTTGTTTACCATCGAGTTCCTGATAGGAACCTGGCAGGCAGATGTGACCCGAGCGGTAAAACTCTGGTAGAATACGCCCCGTTTAAACCAACTGGTAACTTGCAATAATGACAGACAACAGCCAAATCAAGGTGATCGTCGGCATGTCCGGCGGTGTAGATTCTTCCGTCTCGGCCTACCTGCTGCAACAACAGGGCTATCAGGTCGAAGGCTTGTTCATGAAGAACTGGGAAGAAGATGACACGGACGAGTATTGCTCTGCCGCCCAAGATTTGGCTGATGCCAAGGCAGTCTGCGACAAGCTGGGGATGAAACTTCATACCATCAACTTCGCCGCCGAGTACTGGGACAATGTGTTTGAGCACTTCCTCGAAGAGTACAAGGCCGGCCGCACGCCGAACCCCGATATCCTTTGCAACAAAGAGATCAAGTTCAAGGCCTTCCTCGAATTCGCCGCCGAAGAGCTGGGTGCTACCTATATTGCCACTGGCCACTATGTGCGCCGTGACGATAGCACCGGCCACCCGCGCCTGCTCAGAGGTCTGGACAACAACAAAGATCAGAGCTACTTCCTTTACACCTTGAGCGAAACTCAGGTTGGGCAGAGCCTGTTCCCGGTGGGTGATCTGGAAAAGCCGGAGGTGCGCCGCATCGCCGAGCAACTCGATCTCATTACCGCCAAGAAAAAAGACTCTACCGGTATCTGCTTTATCGGTGAGCGCAAATTCAAGGACTTCCTCGCCAAGTTCCTCCCTGCTCAGCCCGGTCCCATCGAAACCGTGGACGGCAAGGTGATCGGTACCCACCAAGGCTTGATGTACCACACTCTGGGCCAGCGCAAGGGCCTTGGCATCGGCGGTCGTAAAGATGCCACCGAAGAGGCCTGGTATGTGGTCGATAAAGAAGTCGAGCGTAACACCCTGGTTGTTGCCCAGGGCGAGCATCCGCGCCTCTACTCCGATGGCCTGATCGCGAGCCAGCTGCACTGGGTTGATCGCACCCCGATCCGCGAAGCGCGTCGCGCCACCGTGAAAACCCGCTATCGCCAGCAGGATATCCCCTGCCTGATCCAGCCCATCGACGATGAGACCATTCGGGTTATTTTCGATGAAAAACAAGCGGCCGTCACCCCGGGTCAGTCCGCCGTCTTCTATGACGGAGAAACCTGTCTGGGCGGTGGCATTATCGAACAGCGCTTTAGCCATCCGGTGTGAGTGAGTACTGCGCCAACAGGCGGCTAGCACCACGTAACTAACAGCAGCAACAACAAGATCACGCAGCACAAGGCGTAACGAAAGATGACCGATAAATTCCAAGACAGAACCATGGCCTTTGCCGGCATCTGCCAGGCCGCGTATCTGGTGCAAAAGGTCGCCCGCGATGGGACCTGCGATGAAGCCTCTTTGCGCGAGAGCCTCTCGAGCGTGCTGGTGACCAATCCTACCCAGCCGCTGGAAGTGTTTGGTAGCCATCTGGCGATCCGCGACGGCTACCGGGCACTGGTCGAGCAGTTGGGAGCCGACGGCAGCCAGAAGAATGCCGAACTGACTCGTTACGTGGTGAGCCTGATTGCGCTAGAGCGCAAGTTGGCCAAGCGCAAGGACATTCTCAACCTGCTGGGGGAGCGGATCAGCCAGATCGGTCGCCAGCAACAACATTTCGATCTGCTCGATGAGCAGATCCTGGCCAACATGGCGAGCATCTACAGCGATCTCATCAGCCCCATCGGACCGCGCATCCAGGTCGCGGGCACCCCGCTATTTCTGCAGCAGTC
The DNA here is from genome assembly GCA_051651505.1 of Aeromonas sp. Classification (GTDB taxonomy): domain Bacteria; phylum Pseudomonadota; class Gammaproteobacteria; order Enterobacterales; family Aeromonadaceae; genus Aeromonas. The sequence goes on along the minus strand of JBOFSK010000340.1, from coordinate 7,046 downwards.
GCTGGTACAACATAAGGTGCGCGCCTTGCTGTTGGCAGGGATCCGCGCCGTCGTGCTGTGGCGCCAACTGGGTGGCAGCCGCACCCAGATCATCTTTGCGCGCAAGAAGATGGTGGAGCTGGCCAAACGTTACTAATTTCCTATACACCAACCATCAGGAGTTCACCCCATGGAGCTGTCCGCGCTGACTGCTGTTTCCCCGATTGACGGTCGTTATGGCGACAAGGCCGATGCCCTGCGTCCCATCTTCTCCGAATTCGGTCTGCTGCGTTTTCGCGTCGAAGTCGAGGTGCGCTGGTTACAAAAACTGGCCAGCCACACCGGGATCCCGGAAGTCCCGGCCCTGAGCCCGGCCGCGAGCGCCCTGCTCGATGGCATAGTGCTCAACTTCAACGAGAGTGACGCCGCCCGTATCAAACAGATCGAGCGCACCACCAACCATGATGTGAAAGCAGTGGAATACTTCCTCAAAGAGCAAGTGGAAGTGAACCCGGAGCTGGCAGCAATCAGCGAATTTATTCACTTCGCCTGCACCTCGGAAGATATCAACAACAACTCCCACGGTCTGATGTTGAAAACCGCCCGTGACGAGGTGATCAAGCCTTACTGCGAGAAGCTGATCAGCGAGCTCAAACGCTTGGCCCATGAGTACCGCGACATGCCGCTGCTGTCGCGCACCCACGGCCAGCCGGCGACCCCGAGCACCATGGGTAAGGAGATGGCTAACGTCGCCTATCGTCTGGAACGCCAGTTCAAGCAGATCATGGCGGTGGAGATCCTCGGCAAGATCAACGGAGCGGTAGGCAACTACAACGCCCACCTCAGCGCCTACCCGGAGGTGGACTGGCACCAGTTCTCCGAGGAGTTCGTGACCTCCTTAGGTCTTTCCTGGAACCCCTACACCACCCAGATCGAGCCGCACGACTACATCGCCGAGCTGTTCGATGCCCTGGCCCGCTTTAACACCATCCTGATCGACTTCGACCGTGACGTGTGGGGTTACATCTCGCTGGGCCACTTCAAGCAGCGCACCATCGCGGGTGAAATCGGCTCTTCCACCATGCCGCATAAAGTTAACCCGATCGATTTTGAGAACTCTGAAGGCAATCTGGGTTTGGCTAACGCGGTATTCCAGCATCTGGCCGCTAAATTGCCGATCTCCCGCTGGCAGCGGGATCTGACCGACTCGACCGTGCTACGCAACCTGGGGGTAGCGGTGGGTTATTCGCTTATCGCCTATCAGGCGACCCTCAAGGGGATCTCCAAGCTGGAAGCCAACGACGCCGCCATGGCCGCCGATCTGGATGCCAACTGGGAAGTGCTGGCCGAGCCGATCCAGACCGTGATGCGTCGCTACGGTATCGAGAAGCCTTACGAAAAGCTCAAAGAGCTGACCCGTGGTCGCCGCGTCGATGCACAAGGGATGCGTACCTTTATCGACACCCTCGACCTGCCGGAAACCGTGAAGGTAGAGCTCAAAAAGCTGACCCCGGCCAATTATATCGGTGCAGCCAAGCAGTTGGTTGATGCACTAAAATAACGATCAACACCTAAACTCGGGGGCCCTGGGCGCATTACGCTACAGGGCCCCTGTTATTTTTTACTAGCAAGATATCGAGTTGTTTTACCCAAGCCGATCTTGGGCAAAACCGCTTGGCGAACAACGAGAAACACCATGTACCAACTGAACCTAGACATCGCTCACTTTCTTGAGCACTACTGGCAAAAGCGCCCGATCCTGATCAAAGGTGGCTTCACCGATTTTCAAGATCCCATCAGCCCGGAAGAACTGGCTGGCCTGGCCATGGAAGAGGTGGTTGAGTCCCGCCTCGTCACTAACTTCAATGGCAAATGGGAGGCAGCCCACGGCCCGTTTGAATCATATGAACATCTGGGTGAAGAGAACTGGACCGTCCTGGTGCAGGCGTGTAACCACTGGGTGCCTGAGGTCAACGAGCTGGCGATCCCCTTCCAGTTTATCCCTGGCTGGCGGTTGGATGATGTGATGGTGAGTTACTCCACTCCCCATGCGGGCGTTGGCCCCCACATTGATCACTACGATGTGTTTATCACCCAAGGCTTGGGCAAGCGTCACTGGCGGGTTGGCGAAGCGCTGCCTATCAAGGAGTTTGCCGCCCACGCCGCCCTGCTGCACTGCGAGCCGTTCGAAGCGATCATCGATGTGATCATGGAGCCAGGCGATATTCTCTATATTCCGCCTGGATTTCCCCACGAAGGCTATGCCATCGAGCCATCTCTGAACTTCTCGGTTGGTTTTCGCGCGCCCGATGCAAAAACCCTGATCTCTTCGTTTGCCGATCACCTGATCGACCACGAAGTGCGTACCGAGTTATATACCGATCCAGACCTCAAGCCTTGCGCTCACCACGGTGAGATAAAGCCCCATGAACTGCACCGTCTGCGCGAGTTGATGCAGCAAGTGCTCGATGACGAGACCCTGTTCAAAGAGTGGTTTGGCACCATGATCTCCGAGGCCAAGCACGATCTGGATGTCAATCCGGTCGAGCCGGACTACAGCGCCGAGGAAGTGGCCGACCTGCTGACCCAAGGCGAGCCCGCCATCAAGGTGCCAGGTCTGCGCACCGTCTGGTTCAGCGGCGAAAGCCAACTGTGCTATATCGACGGCGAGGCTTGGACCCTGCCAAGTGAAGATCCGGCCGCCATTTCGCTTTTGTGTGACCAGGACATCATCACCCAGAACGATATGGTCGAGCTGGCAGATCAGGCCGGTTTCCTGCAGCTGCTGACCCGTCTGGTCAACCGCGGTTACTGGTTCTTCAGTTAATCCCCATTGAATGCGTAAAAAGGCGCCTTTTGGCGCCTTTTTACGCTCGTTTACTTAGTCACATAAATGACTAAACATGCAACTACCCCCCCCGCTTGCGCGACATACCCGGCGCTGACCGTGACCGCACCAAACACAGACCAGGGGCCGCAGCCAGTAAACATGATCGGGATCAATTTTCAGCTCAGATGGGCTCTGTGGCGGTCATTGGGTGATTTTTCATTGCTCACCACAAGGTGATCTGGCGCGCCAGCCAAGGGACTATCAAGTCAAATCTGCCTCCGCACGCAAGTGACCACTTACCTGCCTATCTCTTATGCAAAAAAATTCAATTTACGACCATTATTGCTTGTCAAGGGGGCAGGCCAAATGCAAAATACGCCGCCACAAATAAGGGACCGATGTGCCATGCAACATCGGTTCTTTGTTTTTGGCTAGCAATGCAAACCCACCACAAGAGGCCGGAATAATTCCGGAAGTGATACCCGAGATTGCCAAACAATCTCCTGACATTGATGAGGATAATAATGGGGCGTTTAACTGCTTTCCTGCCGGTACAGACCGGTATGCGCCACCCCGGCGCCCTTGATGTACAGACGGGCAATCCGCTTGCCAAACTGTACTCGTTGCCAGTAAGTGCTGCGGCACTGATTGAGGAGAAAGCGTAATGGCATCTCAAGGCGCCAAGCTGCTCAAGACCCTGACCCTGACCCAAGTAATCGTAATGGGTCTGGCCTATCTGACCCCCATGGCTGTATTCGATACCTTTGCTATCGTTGGTGATATCACCGATGGTCGAGTCGCCACCTCTTATTTGCTCGCTCTCGGCGGCATTCTGCTGACCGCATTTAGCTATGGTCATCTGGTTCGCAAGTTCCCCTCCGCAGGCTCTGCTTATACCTATGCCCAAAAAGTCTTTAATCCCTACGTTGGCTTTTTGGTCGGCTGGTCTTCCCTGCTCGATTATATGTTTATGCCGATGATCAATATCTTGCTGGCCAAGATCTACCTGACCGCCATGTTCCCGGGGGTTGAGCCTGCAATATTTATCTTCGGTTTAGTCACCGTGATGACCTTCCTCAATTTGCGTGGTATCAATCTGGTGGCCAATTTCAATGGCCTGATCGTGGTGATCCAGCTTGCCATCATTGCGGTGTTTATTGGCTTGATGGCATGGGGTATCTATCAGGGCGAAGGTACTGGCACCTTGATGAGCAGTCGCCCGTTCCACTTCGAATCCGCAGAGCTGGTGCCGCTGTTCACCGGCGCGACCATACTCTGCTTCTCATTTCTGGGTTTCGATGGTCTGAGTTCACTCTCTGAAGAGACCCCGAATGCCGGCAAGGTCATCCCGAAAGCGATCGTGTTGACGGCATTGATCGGTGGCGTCATCTTTGTCGCCGTCTCCTACTGTCTGCAGCTCTACTTCCCTGATCTGACCCGCTTCTCGAATCCTGATGAAGTATTGCCAGAGATCGCCCTCTATGTCGGCGGTAACCTGTTTCAGTCGGTGGTGCTGGTCTGCACCACAGTGGCGGTACTGGCGTCCGGTATGGCGGCTCACGCTGGTGTATCACGGATCCTCTACGTGATGGGACGGGATCGGATGATCCCGGAGCGGGTGTTTGGTTACATCCATCCAACCTGGCGCACGCCAGCCATCAACGTGGTAATGGTGGGGGGGCTGGCCCTGTCTGCGGTCTCTTTCGATCTGGATACCGCGCTGGCACTGGTTAACTTCGGCGCACTGGTTGCGTTCAGTTTCGTCAACCTGTCGGTGATCGGGCAGTTCTGGGTGCGCGAGAAGCGCAACAAGACCCTCAAGGATCACGTCATCTACCTGTTGCTACCGCTGCTGGGTACCGCCACCATAGGTTCTCTGTGGATCAATTTGGAGCCAGAATCCCTGCAACTTGGCCTGATCTGGGCCGGATTGGGTGCCAGCTATCTGTTCCTGCGTTTAGCTGTGTTCCGCATCCCGTTCCGCCAATATGAAGAAGTGGATGCCCAGTAATACAGCTGTTGCTTGGTGACACCAAAAGGGGGCCTCTATGGCCCCCTTTTTGTGCGCTCATCTTTTTCCTGCCTGTCGGCCCCCTAGCCAACAAAATAAAAATCAATATAATCATAACATTAATAAAAACTTCATAAAAAAATCACAAAAGCACCGCGCTGTAACAAAAGTGTCATCAAATATTGATGAAATACCCGCGTTCTCAGCAACCGACGACGGACCCGTCCCAGAGGCATAATGCAAAACGCACGCACATTACTTTCATCGCAACTCCGCTTAACCCGGCAATCATTAAACTGGGTAGGCATTATCGCTCTGGTCTATCTGATGCTGGTCGCCGTTGCGGCCGTCTCCGATGGTTTCAAAAGCTTCTCCGGAGGGGCTGCAGGCGCAGCTGACATCTTCGCGGTGGCCAATAATCCCTTTTTGGCACTGCTGCTCGGTATTTTGGCCACTGCTGTGGTGCAATCTTCTAGCACAGTCACGTCGGTGATCGTCGGCCTGGTCGCCGGTGGCCTGCCGATGGGAATGGCGATTCCGATGATCCTGGGGGCCAATCTGGGCACCACCATCACCAACACTCTGGTCTCAATGGGACATATCCGTGACCGCGATGAGTTTCGGCGCGCCTTTGCCGCAGCAACCATGCATGATTTCTTCAATCTGATTGCAGTCGCTATCTTTATGCCCCTGGAACTGCTGTTCGGCGTGTTATCACGCAGTGCCGAACTATTAGCTCACTTCATCGCCGGTGGCAGCAACCTTTCCATTCAGGGAATGGACTTTATGAAACCGCTCACGGCACCTGCCCTTGAGTTAATCGCTGCAGCGACCGCTTTTTTGCCCGCTAAAAGTGCGTCGCTGGCGACTATCGCTATCGGCATTCTGCTGATCCTCGGGAGCGTTACCTGGCTTGGCAAAATTCTTAAGGCGGTGCTGGTTGGCCGAGCCAAAGAGCTACTGCATCAAGCATTAGGGCGTGGCCCCATCGCTGGCATCGCCTCAGGGACACTGGTCACTATCATGGTCCAGTCCTCCTCAACCACCACCAGTATGCTGATCCCACTGGCCGGTGGGGGTGTATTCACGCCTCGCCAGCTCTATCCGTTTACACTGGGGGCCAATATCGGCACCACGATTACAGCACTGCTGGCGGCAACCGCATTGACTGGAAGTGGTAGCCTGCTTGGTCTGACCATAGCACTGGTACATGTGGTGTTTAATGTGTTTGCGGTGCTGATTATCTATGGCCTGCCCTTCCTGCGTGAGCTGCCCGTACGTGCCGCCGAGAAGCTGGCAGAGATTGGCAGCCAGAATAAATTACTGGCGGTGGGGTATGTACTGGGTCTTTTCTTTGTGCTGCCCGGCGTGATGATGGTACTCGCCAGATAAACGTTGACTCAACCAACGGCGGCCTGCAGGCCGCCGTGCTTGGTCATCGTACGACATGGATGTCCAATAACCTAAACCCAAGCCGACTTGCTCCCGATATAGCCCCTTATAATCCCCCTATTACCAGTGAAACCCACTGCATCCCGTCATCGAAACATCATAAAAATGTCACTTTGTCATATTTCTGTCATTAACCACTGTTTAAATGCACGGGTCATCAACAACCCCAGACGGAATGACCGTCCCAAGAGGCTTTATGCAACACAGTGACTCCTTGCCACAACAGACCGCGACCCGCGCCCTGTTTAACTGGATAAGTGTTATTGTTCTGGTCTACCTGATGCTGGTCGCCGTGGGCGCCATCTCGCATGGTTTTAAAGATTTCTCAGGCGGTGCCGAGGGCGCAGCCCAGATCTTCGCCTTCGCCAACAATCCTTTCGTGGCCTTGCTACTCGGCATCCTGGCCACCTCACTGGTGCAATCGTCCAGTACCGTCACATCGGTGATCGTCGGCCTGGTGGCCGGTGGCCTGCCTATCAGCATGGCCATCCCCATGGTCATGGGTGCCAATCTGGGCACCACCATCACCAACACCATTGTCTCGTTGGGCCACGTTCGAGATCGCGCCGAGTTTCGTCGTGCCTTCTCTGCCGCAACCGTACACGACTTCTTTAATCTGATGGCGGTGGCAATCTTCCTGCCACTGGAACTGATGTTTGGCCTGCTGCAAAAGAGTGCTGAAATCCTCTCTGCCATGCTGGTCGGCTCTAGCAACATGTCGATGAAAGGCATGGATTTTATGAAGCCGTTGACAGCGCCAGCCCAGCAACTGAT
>JBOFSK010000339.1:0-13718 GCA_051651505.1 Aeromonas sp. | reverse complement strand
TCACCTTCTCCCAGTCCCACTGATCCACGTAGACGGAGTGGATGGGGGTAAGCTTGTCTTCATCCGGACGCAGTGCCTTCATGTGGGGGTAGATCCCTTCACCCGGGCCGAACCCGAAGCGACCCAGGGTCTGGCGCTTCCATTTGGCCAGTGAATGGACCACTTCGTAGCTGTGCTCCGGCAGGGTTTTTACTTTGACCTGCACTGCATTCTCGTGGCCAGAGAGGTTGTCCTGAGTACCGTCACCGACCCGGCTCAGAATGGGGGCTTGCACCTCCATCAGACCCAGTTGTTGGGCGAGTTGGCGGGAGAACATCTCTTTGACGAAGCTGATCTGCTGTTGGCTGCGAATGTAGTGCTGTTTCATGCTGAATTCCTGTTTCAAACCCCGTTGGACGTGGTGATTCTTCAACACAATGACCACTAAATTCAATATTCGATAATAGAAATAGGCTTTACGTATTTTTATCTTCAAAATAAGCCGTGATTTAATGAGGTTTCGTCAACAGGAGTGCAAAAAAATGCCGGAAAATTACCGGATCGATAATCTCGATCAGGCCATCCTCACCGCCCTGATGGAAAATGCACGGATCCCTTACGCCGAGCTTGCCAAGCAACTACTGGTCAGCCCCGGCACCATCCATGTGCGGGTGGAGAAGATGAAGCAGGCGGGGATCATCGAGGGGACGCGGGTACAGGTGAACCCCAAGAAACTGGGATACGATGTCTGCTGCTTTATCGGGATCAATCTGAAGAGTGCCAAGGATTACCCTTCGGCACTGGCCAAGCTGCAGGCGCTGGATGAGGTGGTGGAGGCTTACTACACCACGGGTCACTACAGCATCTTTATGAAGGTGATGACCCGCTCCATCGATGAGCTGCAGATTGTGCTGATCAACAAGATCCAGGCCATCGACGAGATCCAGTCCACCGAAACCCTGATCTCACTGCAGAATCCGATATTAAGAGATGTGAGGCCCTGATCGCCGCTCACCATGATGGTGGCGGATGATCCATAGCAGGGTGGCATTCGTTGATGCAAGACGGGCAACAGGAAAGGAGATCTTATGCGCGCATTGGTAACCGGCTGCGGCCGTCGACTGGGGTTTTATCTTTGTGAGCAGTTGGTCACCGCGGGCTGGCAGGTGACCGGCACTTATCGCAGTGAGCGCCCCGAACTGGCCACACTGGCGGCGATCGGGGTTGAGCTGGTGCAGGCGGATTTTGGTCGGGAAGAGGATGTAGGTAAATTGATCGAGGTGCTGACGGCTCATCGGGATCTGACGCTGGTGATCCATAACGCCTCGGCGTTTGAGCCGCAGGCCGAAGATCCGGTGGTGCAACTGGCCCAGTTTGAGCAGTTCTACCGGGTACATATGGCCGCCCCCTTCCAGCTTAACCGGGCGCTGGCGCCACAGCTGGCGAGCAATGCCAATGCCAGCATCATTCACATTACCGATATCTACATTCACGCTCCGGCCCCCATGTTTGCCAGCTATGTCGCGACCAAGGCGGGAGCCCATTCACTGGCGATGAGCTTTGCCCGCGAGTTGGCACCGGCGGTGCGGGTTAACACCATAGAGCCGGGTCCCATCCTGTTTCTCGATGAGCATGGTGAAGCGTGGCGCCAGCAGGTGCTGGCGAAAACGCCGCTGGCACGGGAGGGGGGGCTCGAGCCCATCTGGCAGGCGGTGCAGCTACTGGTGGGGAACAGTTACATGACGGGGGCCAGCATCAAGGTCGATGGCGGTCGCGGGCTGGCCACTCTCTGACCGCCCGCCGTGGCGGTCAAGGGTGGCACCAGTCCCCAGCAGGTCGCGGGTATCAAGCAGCACCGGCCACAGCCCGACCCGCTGTGCGGTGCGGGTGCAACCCACCCGGGGGGCGGGTTGTACCCGCAGTGCCACCTTGGGATCATGCACCTCGCCATAGCCAAAGAGTTCGGCCAGCAACTCGATCAGATAAGCGTCCACCGGTGTGGACGAAAAGTCAGCATCAGGGGTCGTGGCCAGAATATCGATGTCGAGCGGGCGATCGCGCACCTTGCAGAGGGGATCGCTGCGGTCCCGACCATGAGCGATTTCGAGGGCAACAAATATCTGTTTGAGACAGGCTTGGTCGAGCGAGCTCTCCAGTATAAGCAGGCAGTTGAGAAAGTCGTGGCATGAGTCCATTGCCACTGGCTTGGTACGGATAACTGAGCTGAGCTGCAGGGGGCCCACGCATGCATCGAGCTCCCCCAGTGCGACACTGAGATGGGTGTGTGGGTCGATATTGGAACCTATACTGCATAGATAGAACATGGTTACCTTCCTGGGGCTGGGCTCATCTGAAATGTATACGCAGCTCACGGTTATAGGATTAACTATGATGTAACATTCTTTTATCGTTTGTGATCCAGCACTGATTGATGACAAGGAGGTTTGCATGAGTGTGGAATTCAAATGGGGGCTGTTGGCCGCCTCGGGGGCGCTGGCGATGATCTTGGTGATTTGTTTGGCATCCATCGGATTGGCGTAAACGATTTTGTTGCAAATTATCTGAACCGGCCTGTTGGCCGGTTTTGTTTTTTGGGGTGCTGCGGCTATGCTGGCGCTCCGATGATAGTGCAAGAGAAAAGATGATGGCCAAGGTTCGCCCGCGCTCCCTGCTGCAGGTGGTATTGATGGGATTCGTACTGGTATTGATGCCATTGGGTGGAGTGATCTGGCATAACAGCCTAGCCCTTGATCATCTTGGCCGGATCACCGGTGATGAGATGGACCGAGCGGTCAAGGATACCCGGCGTGCCACCTTGCTTACGGAGCAAAGCATCGATATCGAACGTACTTTGCGCCGCTATGGGGTGTTGGGGGACAGCCGAAGCCTTACCAATTATCAGCAACAGCTCGAGGCTTATCGGGGGTTGCTGGTGGAGCACCGCCGCTTCATTTTGGCGGCCCCGCTCTATGAGCAGCTCGATCGTACCTTTATCTGGCTCGAGAGCCTGCAGAATATTGAGCTGGCCAGTGTCGCCGTGGAGGATGACCGGTTAGCGCTGTTCAGCCGTTTGAATCGGCAGCTCGAAGTCGTGACCCGTAGCCGGGTTGATGAACAGATGGGGCAAGTGCAAAAAACCATTGATGATCTGACCAGGGAGCTCTGGTGGGTGAGTGGTTTTGTGGCGGTGGGCAGCCTGTTACTGGCCTTTATTTTTACCTATCTCATCATCCATCCGGTACGGCAAATTGAGTCGCGTATCTTGAGTCTGGGGGGCGGGGTTGAACCGGATCTGGAGCCGGTGGAGGGGCCTGCTGAACTGGTGTCGCTGGGGGAGCGAATTGGTTGGCTGCATGAAAAACTGAAGGCGCTGGAGTTACAGAAATACCAGTTTTTGCGTCATGTATCCCATGAGCTCAAGACGCCGCTGGCGGTACTGCGGGAGGGGGCGGATCTGCTCTGCGAGCAGCTGGCCGGGCCGTTGACGCCAGATCAGCTGGAAATTTGCCAGATGCTGGATGAGAGCAGTCGCCGCTTGCAAACCCTGATCGAGCGGTTGCTTGATTTCAACCGTCTCAGCCAGCAGGAGGCCTTTACCCTAGCGCCCGTGCCGCTTAACCCCATGCTGGTCAAACTGGTTGCCGAGTACCGCTTGGCATTGGAGTCCAAACAGATCTGCGTGCACTTGCCACTCGAGCCAGTGACGTTGCTGGCTGAGCCCTACCGGTTACAGTTGATCCTCGATAATCTCTTCTCGAATGCCGTCAGTTACGGAGCCAGTGACGGGGCTATCTGGATCAGGGCAGGGCAAGATGAACAGGTAAGCTGGCTGGAAGTGGCCAACCGGGGGCCAGAGATCCCGGAGGCTGAGCAGCAACGCATTTTTGAACCCTTCGAGCAGGGCAGTGCGGTACGACAAGGGGTCTTGAAAGGCTCAGGTATGGGCCTCTCCATCGCCCGCGAATCTGCGCGCAGTCTAGGAGGGGAGCTGGTGTTAATAGAGGATGAGCAGGCCGATGTCTGCTTCAGGCTGACATTGAAATGAGGACTATGAAGATACAACAGGCATGCTTAGTACTGATGGTCGCACTGCTGACAGGTTGCGCCATGCTGCCGCAAAAGGTGCAGTGGGATAACACAGATCGGGCTTTCGCCCAGCGGATGGAGTTTGCCAATAAGCAAATGCAGGTTCGTTTGCAATATTCCGACTGGCTGCTGGCCAGTCGCCCCGAGCAGCGGGGGCAGGAACGTCAGCGTTTGCAGGGGGCGGCCGATCTGGAGAGTCTAGTCAGCTTGGCGATGGTCGATTCTCATCCTGCCGAGCCGATAGTGAACCGCACCGCCGGCCTGGCGAGTCTCAAACAGATGCTACCCGAGCTGGGTCTCGATGCGCAGGCATTTTTGCGCAGCTGGATCGCCTTGGGTGAGGCGTTGTTGACTCGTGATGGCCCTCGCGATGATCAGCGTCAGCAGATCCAGCAGCTGCATCGTCAGATTGATCAGCTGAATCGTCAGATCGACCAGCTGACCGCCATCGATGACCAGCTTAACCAGCGCAAGCTCGATCAAACGTGGGAGGTAAGTCCATGAGTCGGATCCTGTTGGTGGATGACGATATCAGCCTACTCAAACTGATGAGTATGCGGCTGCGCAGTCGTGGCTATGAAGTCGACACTGCCGACAGTGCTGAAGGCGCGCTGGATCGGCTGCGTCAGCAGCGGGCCGACCTGGTATTGAGTGATCTGCGGATGGGTGGCATGGATGGGTTGGCACTGTTTGAACGAATTCAGGCCCAATGGTTGGGGCTGCCGGTGATCATAATGACTGCCCACGGCACCATTCCTGATGCCATTCAGGCAACCCGTTTTGGCGTGTTCAGTTTTTTGACCAAGCCTGTCAACAAAGATGAGCTGTTTGCCACCATAGAGCATGCCTTGAGTTTGACTCGCCCCAAGCGGCAGCAGGAGTGGCAGTCATGGATCCTGACCCGCAATCCCCAGCTTGAACAGCAGCTGATCCAGGCGGGCAGTCTCGCCACCATGGAGGTGCCCGTGTTAATCATGGGGCCGTCAGGTGCTGGCAAGGGAGCCATGGCGCGAGCACTGCATCAGGGGGGCTCCCGTCGTGACCATCCGCTGTACACCATCAATTGCGCTGCCCTGCCTTGTACCGATCTCGATCTGCAGTTGTTTGGCGCAGATGGCCAGGGTGGTCTGTTTGAGCAAGCTAAAGGGGCGACCCTGTTTCTCGATGAGATTGGGAGCCTGCCTGACTCTTTGCAGGCCAAGTTATTGCAGGTTATGGAGGAGTACGGTCAGGCCACTCCCGGGGTGCGGGTGCTCAGCTCCAGCCATCAGGATCTGGTCAAGGGGATGGAGGAGGGGCGTTTTCGGGAAGATCTGTTCTATCGTCTCAACGTCGCCAATATTACCCTGCCCTCGCTGCGCGAGCGCAGTGAAGATATTCCACTGTTGGCCCGTCAGGCTCTCGAAGATTATCGCAGTCGCCACAGTGATTGCGTTGCCATCGGTTTTTCACCAGAGTCGCTGGCCATGCTAGCCAGCGCAACCTGGCCCGGCAATGTACGCCAGCTTTGTAACCTGGTGGAGCAGTTGGCCAGCCTTTGTTGCAGCCCGGTGATTGGCGTCGCTATGGTGGAGTCTGCTCTCAATGGCTGTGGTGGTGGCATCCCTTCGTTTAACGAGGCTCGCGCCGAGTTCGAGAAGGAGTATCTGGTCCGCCTGCTGCGCACCACCGAGGGTAACGTGACGCTGGCGGCCAGCCTGGCCGGAAGAAACCGTACCGATTTCTACAAGCTATTGAATCGGCATGCAATTGAGGCGGTAAAATTTAAGTCGAAGGGATGAATCAGGCAGGATCTACCGCCGCTGGCGTGGTGTCCGCTTTGCGGGTCTTGCGGGAGAGCCACAGTCCGCTCGCCTTCATCAGATAGCCAAACAGAGCGCCGATGATGAGAGATGGCAGGATCAGCTGCCATTGCCCCGCCGCCCCAAAGGTGGCACAACAACCGGCAAAAGTGGCGGGAATGTAACCGAGCCACTGCTGCCTGGCTTGCAGGCACATCAGGGTCGCCACTACCCCCGTCATCACGTAGCCCGCCACCCCGGCCCCCCACAGGCTATCGCCATGGATCAGCAAAAGTGCCCACAGCATGCCACTGGTGCTGCAGAAAATGGTCTGCAGCAGCCCCTTGTTGCCCCCGTTGGAGGCAAAGTAGCTGGTACAACCGAGAAATCCAACCCAAGAGATTAGGCCAAAAGCAACGGCAGCCCAGCTCCAGAGTGCGGAGAGAATACCTGTGGTGATAGCGATGGCGAACAATGGACTCATGAGAATGACTTTTCCGTGGTTGTTACAAAAAGGGCAGCCTACTCCCGGCCATCCGGGGGGCAAGAGAGGGCTGCATGGTGCGTGATCTTGATCACTCTTGGCAATGGCGGAATACGCTTGCGCTCGCGGAAAAAATTCATTGGTGAGCGTGCTCACTCTGAACCATAGTTAAGCTACCTATCCCGCTCATGGAGTGAGTTCGATGGCCCCCAATGTGATCATTCCCCTACTGGTGTTCGTAGTCCTGTATCTGGTCGGCACCATGGCCAAGGCACTGCCTCTGCACCATTTGATGTAAATAACGGTGAAATAAAAAATCTTCCGGGTGGGTCTTATCTCTGTTGCCTTAACTCTCCCGGGAGCTTTCTATGTTGATCAAGCGTCGTGCCGCCCACACTCTCACCGAGCAGGATGTGACCCCTCAAGCTGTCTATCAGGATCGCCGGCTGATCCTCAAGGGATTGGGGCTGGGTGCTGCAACCTTGGCATTTCCTACTCAGGCCAGTGCCTTTGATCTGTTCCGTGGCGACCAACGCCCCCCTCTGTCGAGCGCCAAGCCGCTCAACAGCAAGCAGGCGCTCCGGCCCGCTGGTTTGGTGCTCACTCCGGAAGATAAAGCCACCAATTACAACAACTTCTATGAGCTCGGCACCGACAAGTCCGACCCAGCCCGTAACGCTCATTACCTTAAGCCGGAACCCTGGACGCTCAGGGTGGAGGGAGAGGTGGCCAATCCTTTTACCCTGGATGTGTGGGATCTCATTAACAACACCGAGCTGGAGGAGCGGATCTACCGGCTGCGCTGCGTCGAGGCTTGGTCCATGGTGTTGCCTTGGAATGGTATCCCGCTGATGGACCTGATCCGCCGCGCAGAACCCACCAGTCGGGCTAAATTTGTTGCCTTCCAGACGCTGTTTGATCCCGAGCAACTACCCGGTCAGGCATCTCGCGCACTGGGTGGCGGGATCGACTATCCCTATGTGGAGGGGCTGCGTATTGACGAGGCGATGCATCCCCTCTCTTTTTTGGCGCTGGGGCTCTACGGTAAGACCCTGCCCGCCCAGAACGGGGCGCCGATCCGGCTGGTGGTGCCGTGGAAGTATGGTTTCAAGAGCATCAAGAGCATCGTTTCGATTCGGCTGGTGGAGGAGATGCCGCCCACCACCTGGAACGTGCTGGCTCCCAACGAATATGGCTTCTACGCCAACGTCAACCCGCAGGTGGATCACCCGCGCTGGAGCCAAGCCAGTGAGCGCTTCATTGGGGAGGGGGGCTTGTTTGGCGCCAAACGGCAGCCGACCTTGATGTTCAATGGCTATGGTGATGAGGTGGCCTCGCTCTATCAGGGGATGGATCTGCGCCAATGGTATTGAGATTAAAAGCCTTTCACGTCAGTTGCTTGCGTGCGATCGTTCATCTTGGTGCCCTGGGCTTTCTGTTCTGGCTGGGGCTCGCTATTGCGGCGGGTTTGCTGGGCGGCGACCCCGTGCCCGAGCTTATTCACTATCTTGGCAAGGGGGCGCTCAATCTGCTGTTGCTCACATTGCTGGTGTCACCGCTGGCCAAGTACTGGCGGCAGGGGCAGCTCATCAAGCTGCGCCGCCCTCTCGGGCTCTGGTGTTTTGCCTGGGCGCTGCTCCACTTCATGGCATGGCTGGGGCTGGATCTGCAGTTTGACTGGGGCTTGATTGGTGGTGAGCTGGTCAAGCGCAGCTACATTGTGGTGGGGATGGTGGCACTGTTGCTGCTGGCGGCACTCAGCATCACCTCGTTGCCTGGGTTACAGCGCAGAATGGGGGCGGCCTGGCAGAAGCTGCACAATTGGGTTTATGTCATCGCCTTGCTGGTCCCGCTGCACTACTGGTGGTCACTCAAGAGTGGCTGGCAAGAGCCCTTTATCTATTTGCTGTTGGTCTGCGTCTTGTTATGGCTGAGGCGGGACAAACTGTTGCGCCCATGGCGAGGACGCGGGACAGCAAAAGAGGCTTAATCGACTTGTTGTTGGGTGATCTCGCCAGTGTAGGCATCGACAATAAGCAGCACCTTCCGATCTTGGCGATTGAGGGTCTTGACCTCGAATATATCCCCCTCCAGCTCCACCTCCCGAATGTCGTGATAACCTTGGGCCAGCAACAGTTTGATCAGTCCCGCCATGTCGAGGCGGCTTTGGGTAGCCCAGCTGGTGGTGCTTAGCAGGCAAATCATCAGCAGGAGATTGCGCAGGGTCATATTCATTCCGGATTCATGGCTGGCAGACTATAAACGCCATCATGTTGGGTTTTTGGAGATGAATCATCCATGAATAGCGTGCTCCCTCTATTTGGATTGTTGCTGCCGCTGCTGGTTCAGGCGGTCACGCCTGATGAGGGTCAGCTGCAGCAAGCCGTCCATGAGGGACGGGTGCGCCCCTTCCATGAAGTGATGGCGGTAGCGGCCACATTGCCGGTCCAGGTGCTGCGCGTCGATCTGGGGGAGGAGGATGGTATCTGGCTCTATGAACTGCGAGTGATCGACCGCAAAAACAATGTAGTCAAGTTAGCCTATCGGGCTGATAACCTGGAGCTGGTGTGGGCCAAGGGCCACCATCTGGAGCGGCTGTTCGAACCAGTGACACCTTCGGTTGAGCAAGAGTAACCCCTGTTTGGAATCCTGTTGATGCGAATATTGATAGTTGAAGATGAAAAAATTCTGGCCGGCCAGCTGGCCGAGCAGCTGCGACTCGCTGGGTTTGTCACGGATCTTTGCCACGATGGTAATGAGGCTGGTTTTCTCGGTGAGACCGAGCCCTATGACGCCGTTGTTCTCGATTTAGGTCTGCCGGGGCGCGATGGGTTGAGTGTGCTCAAGGAGTGGCGCAGCAAAGAGATAGATACCCCCGTTTTGGTGCTGACCGCCCGCGCGCAGCTGCACGAAAAGATCGAGGGGCTAAACGCCGGTGCGGATGACTATCTGACCAAACCGTTTCAAGTGGCAGAATTAGTGGCGCGGGTACATGCACTGGTGCGGCGAGCGGCGGGTAACGCCAGTTCCATTATGGAGATAAGTGGGGTGCGGATCGATATGGCCGCCTCGCAGGTATGGTACCAGGGGACGCCCATCAAGCTGACGGCCCACGAGTTCCGGGTGCTGGGTTATTTGATGCAGCACCGGGGCAAGGTGGTGTCGCGTAGCGAATTGATCGACCATATCTATGCGCAGGATTTTGATCGCGATTCCAACACAGTTGAGGTATTTATCGGCCGGATCCGCAAGAAGACCCACCCTGATTTGATTGAGACAGTGCGCGGCCTCGGATACCGGATCAACGAATGAGGTTGGTGCGAACCCTGCGCGGGCGCCTGCTCGCTATCGCGCTGGTGTGGTGTGGCCTGTTATTATTTGCCACCGGATTTAGCCTGCAGACCATGATGCGCAGCTATTGGCAAGAGGCTGAAGCAGAGGGGTTGCGGGTGCAGGTATATGACCTGCTCGCCCGTATCGAGGTGCAGCCTGATGGCTTGCCGGTCGTTACGGAAGCAATGACAGACCCGCGCTTTAATCAACCCTACTCTGGCTATTACTGGCAGTTAGAATTGGACAATATGGTGGTGGGTCGTTCTCGCTCCTTATGGGATACCAGCTTGAAAACCGTGGGGCTCAAGTCGGCATTTGGTGATCATGATCTGTTCGTTGGCAAAGGCCCCAATCGTGAGCCCCTGCTGATCATGACCCGTAGCGTGCTGTTGCCGAGCTCAGATCGGGTGTTCACCCTGGTGATGGCCAAAGACAGCAGCGCCCTGACCCATACCTTAAATAAGACTCGTATTAGCCTTTTCTTCGGTCTCGGCTTGGCGGCGGCCAGTCTGGTGCTCGGTTTCATGTTTCAGATTATCTATGGCTTGCGGCCATTGCATCTGCTGCGCCGTGAGCTGGGCTATGTTCATCAGGGCCAGCAGGCGGGATTTCGGCTGCGCTATCCACTGGAGATCCAGCCACTGGTAGAGGATATCAACCGCTTGCTCCACCACTACAGCGAGCTGCTGCAACGGGCTCGTTCCCACACCGGCAATCTGGCCCACACCCTTAAAACCCCCCTCAGTATTATGCGTAATCAAGTGGCACAATTATCGCCAGCAGATCAGGCGGCTATCGGTGAGCAGCTCGACCAGATCCAGCGCCATATCGATTATCACCTTGGCAAAGCGCGGGTAACAGGGGCCGCCAAAATTCTCGGGGTCTCGACTCCGGTGCGTGCGCGGGTCGAGTATATCTGCCGCGCTTTTTCCCGCCTTTATCCAGGCAAGACGGTAGACCTGCAGGTGCCGGCCAATCTGGCAGTTGGAGTTGAGGAGCAGGATTTCGACGAGATGGTCGGCAATGTGCTGGAAAACGCCTTTAAATGGTCGGCCAGCGAACTGCGTATCTCCAGCGCAGAGCTGGGAGGTTGGATCACCTTGCGCATCGAGGATGATGGCCCCGGCATGAGTGAGGATCAGATCGCCAAAGCGGTGCTGCGCGGGGTGCGTCTTGACGAGAAAGTGCCAGGGTCTGGATTGGGTCTTAACATTGTCACCGATCTGGCTGAAGCTTATCAGGGCAGTTTCATCATGGGTCGTGCCGAGTTAGGCGGTCTGGCGGCTTCTCTTTCGTTACCCAAGGTGGCGCGAGTCGAGAGCTAGGCATAAGATACGGCATTTGTTTTAGCCTGAGGAAGAGAACCATGACCGATGATCCGTGGGTACTGTGTCACCTTGACGATTCATTTGATGCCTCAGTGCTGGGTGTCAAGGGCGCTCAGATCCAGTGGTTTGAAGACAGGGATGGCCTGATCGCGTTCCTGCTGGAAGATTTTATCGACCTGTTAGCCGATGTGGGTGAGCTGGAAGAAGATCAAACCGAACAGGCCCGTGAGCGCTTCACCCTGCTGGTGGAACAGAGCTTTGATGATCGCACCCTGATGGATGCCATCAATGATCTCGCTTCTGGTTTGCGGCGCATCGCCTGGTTGGGGCCGCTCTCGGAGCTGGCTGAGATCAGCGACGAGTTCGCCTCTGGGCTGCGTCGCTATTTTTGGAGTCAGTACGACGGCGACGAAGATGATCCGGACGCCTGGGTGCCAGAGGAGTTATGGCCGCAACTGGTCGAGTGCGCCCAAGAGTATATGGAAGAAGGGGACTTCTAAGCCGTGTTGCAGGGTTTGGGCAGTATGGCGATAAAATCCAATAGAATAGCGGCGCCTTTAGGGCGCCGTTTTTATTTACCCCATCAGGCCATCTGCGTGGCCAGGTGCGGGTCTTATCGCAGGCTAGCCAGGGTTGGGCTTTCATCACCACCACGATATACTGTTCACATATACAGTATGTTAGGTAGCCACCGATGCGACTCTTTATCGCCGAGAAGCCCACCCTGGGCCGCGCCATTGCCGATGCCCTGCCCAAGCCCCACAAGAAGGGCGACGGTTTTATCGAAACCGCCCAGGGGGATGTGGTCACCTGGTGTGTCGGTCATCTGCTGGAGCAGGCCCAGCCGGATGCCTATGACGCCGCTTTCAAGCAGTGGCGGATGGAGCATCTCCCCATCATCCCCGCCCAGTGGCAGCTGGTGGCCAAACCCAAGACCAAAACCCAGCTCACCGTCATCAAGCGGCTGATCAAGCAGGCCGACTGCGTGGTCAACGCCGGTGACCCGGACAGGGAGGGGCAACTGCTGGTGGACGAGGTGATCGATTTTCTCGGTTACCCGAAAACCAAGCCGGTGCAGCGCTGCCTGATCAGTGACCTCAACCCGCCTGCGGTGCGCCGCGCCCTCGACAAGCTGCGGGACAACAAGGAGTTTGTGCCGCTGGCGGTCTCTGCGCTGGCCCGCAGCCGGGCCGATTGGCTCTACGGCATCAACATGACCCGCGCCTACACCCTGCTTGGGCGCAAGGCCGGTTGCAGCGAGCTGCTCTCGGTCGGTCGGGTGCAGACCCCGCTGCTCGGGCTGGTGGTGCGGCGGGATCTCGAAATCGAGGCGTTCGTGCCCAAACCCTTCTACGAGGTGTTGGCCCACCTGCTGACCGACGGCAACGAGCGCTTCACCGCCAAGTGGCTGCCATCGGAAGCCTGCCTGCCGTGGCAGGATGAGGAGGGGCGGGTGCTCAATCGGGCGCTGGCCGACAAGGTGGTGAGCCGGATCAACGGCCAGCCCGCTCAGGTCGAATCGGTGGAGGAGCAGGCCCGCAAGCAGGGGGCGCCGCTGCCTTACAACCTCTCCAGCCTGCAGATCGATGCCGCCAAGCGGTTCGGCATGGATGCCAAACGGGTGCTCGACATCTGCCAGAGCCTCTACGAGCGCCACAAGCTCATCACCTACCCGCGCTCCGACAGCCGTTATCTGCCGACCGACCATTTCAAGCGGGCCGAGCAGGTGCGCGGTGCCATCGCCGCCACAGCGCCTGCGCTGGCCAAGGCGGTGAGCGAGGCAGACGGCAAGATCCGCAGCAAGGCGTGGAACGACAGCAAGGTGGATGCCCACCACGCCATCATCCCCACTGAAAAGCACGGCAACCCCGCCACCCTGGGGGCCGACGAGGCGAAGCTCTATGGCCTGATTGCCCGACAGTATCTGCTGCAGTTCTATCCCCCGTTCGAATACAACGACAGCAAGGTGCTGCTGCGCATCGCCGGTGGCCTGTTTCAGGCCAAGGCGCGGCGCATTCTCAAGGCGGGCTGGAAGGCGCTGCTCGGGGTTGAAGAAGATGACGACGAAGAGAAAGCGGGCACCCTGCCAGCTCTGAAAGAGGGGGAGCAACTGCTGTGCGAGCGGGGCGAATTGTTGGAGAAGATGACTCAGCCGCCCAAGTCGTTCACCGATGCCACCCTGCTGGCGGCCATGACCGGCATCGCCCGCTATGTGCAGGATCCCGAGATCCGCAAAACCCTGCGCGACACCGATGGCCTCGGCACCGAGGCGACCCGGGCGGGCATTATCGACCTGCTGTTCAGGCGCTGTTTTCTGGTGCGTCAGGGCAAGAGCATCAAGGCGACCCCAACCGGGCGGGCGCTGGTGCAGGCGCTACCCGCGACCGCCACCACGCCGGATATGACGGCGCTGTGGGAGCAGCACCTCGGTCAGATCGCCGAGCGTCACGGCAGCTACCAGCAGTTTATGGGGCCGCTCACCGAGCAGCTCAACGGTCTGATTGAGGGGGCGCGGCAGGACTCCGGCGCCAGCTTCAGCGCCCTGCCCAAGGAGGCGCCGGGGGCCAGCAAGGGGCGTTTTACCAAGCGCAAAAGTCCGGCAGGCAGTGGCGCTCCTCGCAAGAGTGCGGGCAAGCGCCCAGCCAGAAGCAAGGCTGCTTGACCGTGTGAGGGTTAATGCTGGCTGATTAGCTGATGCACAGCAGCCGCCAGCTGAAAAAAGAGAGA
>JBOFSK010000338.1:0-8042 GCA_051651505.1 Aeromonas sp. | reverse complement strand
ATGAGATGCGCCAGCTGATGTCGCGCGGCGCACCGGATCTTGATCGGTTGATCGGCCGGGTCAAAAACGGTTTTCAGAACGCCTACACCTTCTATTTTTCCGCTGTGCTCTATGAGGCAGCGGGGGATCTCAACGACGCTTGGGTCGACTATCAGCGCGGCTACCAGATAGCGCCGGACAACCAGAGCCTGCAAGATGCCTTGCTGCGCCTAGCGGTGCTGCGTGGCGCGCCAGACGAGATCCGCGCGACCGAAAAAAAGGTGGGTCGCAAGGCGCTACCGCTTGCAAAAGATCAAGGCCAGCTGGTGGTGCTGTTTGAAGATGGTTTGATCCCGGCGCGGCGGGAACTGTTCCTGCCGCTGCCCATTTCCACCTCTGGCGGCGATTTTCGCACCTTTACCGTCGCCATCCCCTATTACGATAATCGGGCCAGCAACAGCGGCCCGCTGACGGTGGACGTCGACAAACTGGCCTGGCAGACCAGCGAGCTGGTCAGGCTGGAGGCGCTGGCAGCCAAAGATCTGCAAGAACGCTTACCGGGCATGCTGACCCGGCAGGCGCTGCGACTGGTGGCCAAGGAGCAGATGCGCCAGGCCGCCGCCAAAGAGGGGGGCGATGTGGGCAATATTCTGGTGGGGATCTTCAACACCCTCTCGGAGCGGGCCGATACCCGCAGCTGGCTGACCCTACCGGCGCAGGCATCGAGCTGGCAGGGAATGGTACCAGCAGGTGACATCCATCTCACCCTGAGCGCGGGTGCGGCGCAGCGGCAATTGCCGCTCACCATCCACAAGGGGCGCACCACTTTGGTGTGGGTGCAGCGCCTCGGCGCCGGTCTGACCACCCGGGTGATGCCGCTGTGAACACACGGCCAATGCAGATGAACGAGACGATTAACGGGCAGGCTCACCGCAGCCCCCCTCACCCCGATTTAAGGATAGCAAGATGAAAGCATATGGGTTAGCCCTCGGGCTTGCGCTGCTGCTCAGCGGCTGCGCCACCAATACCTCCGGCATTGCGCTCTATGGCCCGGCGGGCGGCGCCCCCACGCTGGAGCTGCACCAAAATGTCAACGTCACCCTGACCGAGCTGAGCCGTCGCCTGCAAAACGGCCTGCTGCAGGTCAATGTGGCCGCCGCCAATACCCAGCGCGGCGATAACAAGCTGCAATATATGTTCTATTGGTATGATGAGGCCGGTCAGGAGGTCGCCAGCGATGGCCGCGGCTGGACCCCCATCAAACTGCACGGCTATCAGACCCGTACCCTCTCGGCCCTGGCACCCAACCCGGCGGCGCAGGGTTACCGGATTTACGTACGCGAAGTGATTGAGGAATCCAACTGATGAAAATGAATCATGCCCTGCTGATATTGACCTCTGCCCTACTGCTGGGGGGCTGCGCCAGCACCACCGTCAGCTATGGCGATCCCACTGAAACCGAAACCGTCACCGTCGAT
Organism: Aeromonas sp.; assembly: GCA_051651505.1. GTDB lineage: Bacteria > Pseudomonadota > Gammaproteobacteria > Enterobacterales > Aeromonadaceae > Aeromonas. The sequence continues at coordinate 6,585 of JBOFSK010000338.1, read as the reverse complement.
TACGGTTCAAGCGATCTGCAGGCCATCGCCGACAAGATGGCGGACTCCCTGCTCGCCGCCCCGGCCACCCGCGAGATCACTGCAGCTGGTCGTCCGGTGATGTTTATGGACGCCATCCGCAACAAGACCGCCGAACACATCGATACCGAGGCCATCACCGACACCATTCGCACCAAGTTACTGCGCGCTGGCACCTTTCGTTTCGTCGACATGAGCAAGGTTGCGGCGGTCAAAGAGCAGCTCGAATACCAGCAGAGCAGTGGCATGGTGGATCCTGCCGCCATGGTGCAACTGGGCAAGCAAACCGGTGCCCGCTACATGGTCTATGGCAATCTCAGCAGCATCGTCAAAGACAATGGCAAGGTGAAGGATGTCTACTACCAGATGACCATGAACCTGATGGATCTACAAAGTGGCGAACTGCTGTGGGCCGACCAGAAAGAGATCCGCAAACAGGCGAAGAAATCCACCTTTGGCTGGTAACAGGCCCCCGGTGACGGGCAACTGTGATCCGCTACTGGCCAGCCTGCCCGCCCCCTGGCGGGAGGGGCAGCTGGAACCCCTCGGGATCGGCCTGACCAACCGCAACTATCGACTGCGCCTCCCCTCCGGGCGCAGTTACTTTTTACGCCAGGGCCACCCTGACCCGGTGCGCCTTGGCATCGATCGCGCCACTGAGTGGCAGCTTTATCAAGGGGCGATGGCCCAAGGGCTGGCCCTGCCCTGTTACCACAGCGATCCCGCCCGTGGCCTGCTATTGCTTGAATGGTGCGACGCACCAAACTGGGCGCACACCCCGCCAGCAGCAGCCGATCAGCCCCGTCTGCTGGCAGCAGTGCTGCGCAAGCTCCATCGCCTGCCCCTGCCCACCCGGGTGATGGCGGTGCGGGCCCATGGCGCAGGTTATCGTGCCCGCCTGGCCCATATTCCACCCTGGTTGCCCGCGCTAGAGCGGGGCCTGCTCGCCAGCCGCGAGCCAAATGATTGCTGGCGCCCTTGCCACCATGATCTCAATCCGGCTAACTTGTTGGGAAGCAAACCTTGGGTTATCGACTGGGAATATGGCGCGGCAGGTCATCCCGGCTTTGAGCTTGCCAGCATAGAGCGTACCCATGAGTGGCCTACCGCACGGCGAGAAGCACTGGAAGCGCACTATCTGCAAGCACAGCCGCGCCACCTGTGGCCCGATTTTCAGAGCGACGCATTTTTACCCTGGGTCGATTACATCGGCCTGCTGTGGGGCCTGCTGATGGCCGAACAGGAACAGCACACCAATGCTGATTATCAGGGGCTTATCACCATCAATCGGCAACGACTGGAGTAACAGATGACAAATAAGGCGTGCTGGTACCGGCCAAAAACCTGGGGGGTGTTGCTGCTCAGCCTGCTGTTAGTGGGGTGCTCGACCCGGGTGATCTACTACTGGCTCGACAGTGCCATTATCTGGCAGCTCGATGACTACTTTGCCCTCTCCTCTTCGCAAAAACAGCTGCTCAATCGCGAAGTGAAGGGGTTGATGGGCTGGCACCGCCAGCATGAACTACCGCGCTATGCCGAGGATCTCGATGTGCTGGCCAAAGCCGTCGCCAGCCCCATGAGCCCGGCCCAGGTGTCGGCCAATTTGACGGCGATGCAACAAAGCCTGACCCGCACCCTGGAGAACACCATTCCCCGCACCGTGCGGCTGGCTCGCACCCTGACTGACCCACAAGTCGCCCGTTTTATGGACGATCGGGTCAAGCGACAACAAGAGCGGCAACGTGACTTTGCCACCGAATCGAAAGAGCAGATGCTAGCGGGGTTTCGCGACAAGCTAAACAAGCGGCTGGAGTTCTGGATTGGCGAAGTGAAACCGGCTCAAGCACCGCTGGTGGCCCAATGGGCCGAGTGGCAATACGAGCTGATGCCCCCCTGGCTCGAGTTTCAGGCGTCCTGGACCCAAGAGCTAGAGAGGTTGATGAAGCAGCGCCAGAGCCCCGACTTTAGCCGTGAGCTGACCAAGCTGCTGGCACAAGGGGACGGGCTGATGGATGGCCGCTTTACCGGCTATACCGATCAGTCACGCCAGCGCACGATCAACTGGCTCAGTGCCATGAGCCAATCGCTGGATATCTCCCAGCGGGCTCATCTTTACAGCCTGCTCAAAGACTACGCCCGCGACTTCAAACAGATGAATCGCGGCTGACCGCACCCTGGCTTAAACCAAATTAACAGCTGCACCCCGGCCCCCGGTCAACACTTTGATCGGGGCGCCCATCAGCCCCCCTGCCTCGCTATCGAACCGCCCCCACCTGATCACGGCGCCGGGGTCGATTGACATCTGCTGACATTCGCAGCAAAACACCGCCACCTTGTTACCCTGAGTAACAAAAAAGTGCTTTTATTACGAAAAATAGTGTCAGTTTGTGACTGAAAGCACTTTCAAGCAGGGCTCAAAAGGGGCAGAATTGTGGTGTTTCATCTACAAAGGGATATGAGATGTTGTTACAACCGGCCAATACTGCCAAGTCCAGACAGTTACTAAACGAAACCATGGCCCTGGTGCTCGCCGGGGGGCGCGGAAGTCGTCTCAAACAGTTGACTGATAACCGTGCCAAACCTGCCGTACATTTTGGCGGCAAGTTTCGGATCATCGATTTTGTACTCTCCAATTGCATCAACTCCGGCATTCGCCGGGTTGGCGTCGTCACCCAATACAAATCCCACAGTCTGCTGCGCCACCTGCAATCTGGCTGGTCTTTTTTGCGCTATCAAATGAACGAATTTATCGATCTGCTGCCAGCCCAGCAGCGGGTAGATGAGGTCAACTGGTATCGTGGCACCGCCGATGCGGTCTACCAGAACCTGGATATCATTCGCGATCACGCCCCCAAATATGTGGTGGTGCTGGCCGGAGATCATATCTACAAGATGGATTACGCCGCCATGTTGCTGGATCACGTCAATATGGGGGCCAAAGTGACGGTCGCCTGTATCGAGGTACCACGCAGTGAAGCCAGCGCCTTTGGCGTAATGGCCGTGGATAATGATCGCAAGATCAATGCCTTCGTCGAGAAACCGGCCAACCCACCGGCCATGCCGGGCAAGGCGGATACCGCGCTGGCCTCGATGGGGGTCTATATTTTCGACGCCGAGTATCTTTACCAATTGCTGGAAGAAGACCTTGCCACCCCCGGATCTCATCACGATTTTGGCATGGATGTGATCCCGCGGGTGGTCAGTGAAGGCACCGCTTACGCCCATCCGTTTGGCATGTCTTGCGTTGGCTGCAGCCAGGATCGCAAACCCTACTGGCGCGATGTGGGCACCGTGGATTCCTTCTGGGAAGCCAACATGGAGCTCGCCTCTGTCACCCCGGAACTGGATATCTACGATCAGGATTGGCCCATCTGGACCAGCCAGAACATGACCCCTTCCGCCAAGTTTGTGCAAGACATCAACGGCCAGCATGGCATGACCATTAACTCCATGTTCTCCGGCGGCACCATCGTCAGCGGGTCCTTTATCTTGAGTTCGGTGCTGTTTACCAATGTGCGGGTTGAATCCTTCTGCACCCTGGATCAGGCCGTGGTGTTCCCCGGGGTCCAGATCGGCGCCGGTTGTCGCTTGCGCCGAGTGGTGATCGACAAAGGCTGTAAACTGCCAGATGGCATGGTGATCGGCGAAAATGCCGATGAAGATGCCCGTCGTTTCCACCGCTCCGAGCAAGGCATAGTGCTGGTCACTAAGCCCATGCTAGATGCACTGGCGAAGCAGGAGCAGGCCGACACGCTGAGTAATGCCAAGCTGAGCGTCTCAGCGTAACGTCAGCCGCTGTTAGCCACCGCTCAGCCTAACGTCAGTCAAACCAGATGATCACCCTGCGGGAGCCCCCTTGTTGGCTCCCGCATTTTTTGCCCGGCGCAATCGGCTTAGATCGCCATTAACCGGTGCGCTCAGCGCGACTCCCGCCCACAGCCAATCCGTAAACAAAATGAAACAACTGGCAATATTTAACCGTCACCCTTGTGCTTGCGGCACCTGTTGGTGGCATTTTTTGCACGCCGATATGGCGAAAAGAGATTAAAAATCAACATTCACACTTGTATATCGAGAGTGAGTTGGTATCGTGGGGCCATAGGTAACACCTTTACACCGCCGTAAATAATTCATTACAACCACAGTTCAACCGCACCGCTGACGAGGCCACACCCCATGCAACGCGATCCCCTTAACAACATCCATATTCAGTCAGAACAGGTGATGATCACCCCGGCCCAACTCAAGGAGAAGTTACCCATTTCCGACCCGGCGCTGGCCTTCGTACAAGGGGCCCGCACCACCATCGCCGACATCATCCACCGCCGTGACCACCGGCTGCTGGTGATCTGTGGCCCCTGCTCCATTCACGACATGGACGCCGCCAAAGCCTACGCCACCCGACTCAAAGCGCTCCATGACGCCTATCAGGACTCGCTCTACATTGTGATGCGGGTCTACTTTGAAAAGCCCCGCACCACGGTCGGCTGGAAAGGCTTTATCAACGATCCCAATCTCGATGGCAGCTTCGATGTCGAACTCGGCCTGCGCCGGGCCCGCGAGCTGCTCTGCTGGCTGGCAGAGCTGGAATTGCCGCTGGCCACCGAAGCGCTCGACCCCATCAGCCCGCAATATCTGGCAGAGCTGTTCGCCTGGTCAGCCATCGGCGCCCGCACCACTGAATCCCAGACCCACCGGGAGATGGCCTCCGGCCTGTCGATGCCGGTCGGTTTCAAAAACGGCACCGATGGCAATCTGGCCAGCGCCATCAATGCCCTGCAAGCCGCGGCCTCTCCCCACGCCTTTATGGGGATCAACCAGCAGGGCCAGGTCGCCTTGCTGCAAACCCAGGGCAACCCGGATGGCCATATTATTCTGCGCGGGGGCAAACACCCCAACTACGACTCGGTCAATGTGTCACTGGCAGAAGAGGCGCTGGAACAAGCCGGCCTGCGGCCCGGCCTGGTGGTGGATTGCAGCCACGGCAACTCCAACAAGGATCACCGCCTGCAGCCCAGAGTGGCCGACAACGTGATCCATCAAATTCAGGAGGGCAACCGCTCCATTATCGGCATCATGCTCGAATCCAATCTGTTCGAGGGCAACCAGTCCAGCGAGCAGCCCAAAGCACAGCTGCGCTATGGGGTCTCTATCACCGATGCCTGCATCGACTGGGACACCACCGCCACCTTGCTGGCCCACTGCCATCAGGCACTGGCAGCGCCACTTTGGGGCAGAACCACGGGTTAAGCCGTGTTATCTTGGCCTGACATATTCACCAAGCGGGTGATCACGGCCCAGAGCCACATGATCACCTCTGGTCTTTTGGATCACCGGCCGCAGCCAGCGGCACCAGCAGGGAGTGGAGATGGCAGACGCGTTAAATGCCCTCAGAGATAAAATTGATGATCTGGACCGGCAACTGATCGATCTGCTGGCCGCACGGCTGGCACTGGTGGGGGAAGTGGGCACCGTCAAAAGTGAGCACGGCCTGCCCATCTATGCGCCAGAACGGGAAGCCAGCATGCTGGCCCGGCGCCGCAGCGAGGCCGAAGCGCAAGGGGTGCCCGGCGATCTTATCGAAGATGTGCTGCGTCGGCTGATGCGCGAATCCTATATTCGGGAATCTGCCAGCAGCAAACCCCAGCACTTCAAATGCCTCAACCCGGCGCTGGGCAAAATTGTCATCATCGGGGGCCAGGGTCAGCTGGGTGGCTTGTTCGCCCGCCTGCTGCGCCACTCTGGCTATCAGGTCGAGACCCTGGAGCAGGCCGACTGGCCCCGCGCTGATCAGATCCTCGCCGGTGCCGGTCTGGTGATGGTGGCGGTGCCCATCGATATCACCTGCCAGATCATCGACCGGCTCACCCGCTTGCCCGCCCACTGCCTGCTGGTGGATGTCACCAGCGTCAAGGGCGCGCCGCTGCGCCATATGCTGGCCGCTCATCCAGGGCCGGTATTGGGGCTGCACCCCATGTTCGGGCCGGATGTGGCCAGCCTCGCCAAACAGGTGATCGTCTGCTGCCCCGGTCGTGACCCCGCCGCCAGCCAGTGGTTGCTGGATCAAATGACCATCTGGGGCGCCCGGCTGCAACAGGTGGAAGCCAGCGCCCACGATGAGGCGATGACCCTGATCCAGGCGCTGCGCCACTTTGCCACCTTTGCCTATGGCTGGCATCTGGCACACGAGCAGCCGGATCTCGATCAGCTGCTCAGTTTAAGCTCCCCCATCTACCGGCTGGAGCTGGCCATGGTGGGGCGGCTGTTTGCCCAGGACCCGCGCCTCTATGCCGATATCATCCTCTCATCCCCTGATAATCTGGCGATGATCCGCCGCTACTACCAGCACTTTGGCGCCGCACTGGCGCTGCTGGAGCGGGGGGATCGGGCGGGATTTATCGCCGCCTTTGCCACTGTGGCCACTTTCTTTGGCCCCCATGCGCCGCAGTTTTTGTCCGAAAGCCGGGGGCTGCTGGCGCAAGCCAACGATCGCCGCCAGCCGGGCTAGCCCCTATCACGCAAAAAAGGGGGGCAGCCAAGGCTGCCCCCCTTTTTATCCAGCTTATC
>JBOFSK010000337.1:0-10077 GCA_051651505.1 Aeromonas sp. | reverse complement strand
TATATTCTGGTGCTCGATAGGGCAGAGCGGATCTTGGTGCAGCGACGCACCCTTGGTAAAGATTTCTGCCCCGGGATGCTGGATGCCTGTGCCGGCGGGGTGGTGACCACGGGTGAGGAAATGGAGCCATCTGCCCGGCGCGAACTGGCCGAGGAGCTAGGTATTCAAGATGTGCTCCTGCAGAGCTTTGGTAGCTTCTACGCGACAGGTGAGGGGTATCAGGTCTGGGGGGGGCTGTTCAGTTGCTACTACGAGGGGCCGCTGCAGTTGCAGGCTGAAGAGGTGAGCGAGGTTCACTGGATGAGTCTTGCCGAGATCGCTGCCCGCACCAGCGAGTTTACTCCCGACTCCCTGCTGGCGATCGCCACCTGGCAGGCCCGGCGCTGACAGGGGATCTTGATGGTACACGGGCAGCCTGATGGCTGCCTGTTTACCTTTATTGACCTTGTTACACCAGCTTGAGTTGCCGGTTGGTGCGCCCGCATAAACTCGGCTTGCTGAGCCAGTAGCCCTGCCAGTCGGTGACCAGCCGTAGCAGGGGGTAGGCCAGATCGAGCCGGGTCACCACCAATCGCCCCGCTTCTTCTGCGTTCACCGGCTCACCACGAGCCATATCGATGATCTCGACGATGCAGTGTTCATTGACGATAAACCCTTGGCCCGGCTGGCTCTCGTAGGCCACTACCCCGACATCCTGCCACACCATGCAGTTGAGGGCTTCAATGCCATGAATAGCCCGCAGTGGGGCTGTTTCAGGATGGGTGGCTTCGCACAAGAGGGCGCGGCGCAAGGAGTTGGTCGGGATGTTCGCCTGATTGGCCGCTTCCAGCAGATCGAGCAGGGTCACCAGCGGTCCCACGTAACTTGTGGGTTGATAACGCAATAGTGCTTCCAGCTGTCGCTGGATATCGTGGGGGCCGCAGGGCACCACCGGGCACCCCAGTTGGCGGGCCCCATTTTCGAAGATGAAGGCGGTGGAACCGGCGTGATAGTCATGACCATTGAGCATAACTTCCCCGGCCTTGAAACCCGCTGCAAACATGGCCCGAGCAGCGCCCCACCAGTCGGAATAGGCATATTCAGGGATCGCCAGCTGACCGGGGCAGGAGAAGACCCGTAGCGCCTGCCTGGCCGGGTGACCGGTGAGACCGGCAAAGGGTGGGCGGGCCTGCTGGGCGGCGAACATCTCGGCAGCATCGAGCAGTGGCAGAGTGGCCAGTTGTGCCAGATCGTCGAGGTGATATTGGTGATAGGCGCTGGAGTAACCGGCGCAGTGCTGGCTAATATGAGTGAGCTGATGATTGAGCTGATCCCGCTGCTGCTTTTCTCTTAAGGGGGCAGGACGAGTTTCCAGACCATCATAATAGTGTTGTTGCATGGGGCCTCCGGGTGCCGTGAAACCAGCTCAAGAGTAGTCTGCCCAAGGGAAAAATGCTTACCCGAGCCCGTTAGCCGACGCCATTGCGCCGGGGTAGACTGACCACCTGTCACCACCACTCAGGATGAGATCCCATGATTTCTGTAGGACACCCCCTGCCTGCGGGCGAATTTACCTTTATCACCGCCAAGGGCAAGCAGATACGCGATAGCCATAGCCTGTTTGCGGGCAAAAAAGTGGTGTTGTTTGCGGTGCCCGGCGCCTTTACCCCGACCTGCTCCAGTGCCCACCTGCCCGGCTATGTGGTACTCGCAGACCAGTTTATGGCCAAAGGGGTGGATGCCATCTGTTGTCTGGCGGTGAACGATGCCTTCGTGATGCAGGCGTGGCAGGCGGCCCAGCATGCTGAAGCAATTACCATGCTGGCCGATGGCGATGGCAGTTGGACCCAAGCCCTTGGCCTTGCCAAGGACACTGGCCCCTTCGGCGGGTTGCGAGCCCAGCGTTTTGCCTTGATCGCCAATGATGGTGTGGTCGAGCAGCTGTTTGTCGAGGCACCCGGCAAGTTTGAGGTTTCTGATGCGTCCAGTCTGCTGATGAGACTTTGAAATCGGCTGCAGGTATCTGATTATCCCTTGAAAAGGCGACTTTGGCCGCTACACTGTCGCCAATTGGTCGGGGTCAGGTTTAGGCGCTGACACCGGTATTTTCATCTGACGAGATAAAGACATTATGACCCTGGCTGTTGTTGCTCTGATTGCCGGACTGGCGTTGCTGGTCTGGAGTGCAGATAAGTTTGTGGACGGCGCGGCAGCGACCGCTCGTTATGCGGGTATGCCACCACTGCTGATCGGCATGGTGATCATTGGTTTTGGTACCTCGGCCCCCGAAATGGTGGTCTCTGCGTTGGCGTCCATGCAGGGTAACCCCGGGCTGGCACTGGGTAATGCTTATGGTTCTAACATCACCAACATCGCGTTGATCCTCGGTTTGACGGCGGTTATTAGCCCGATTGCGGTGGCTTCTCAGGTCGTGCGCAAGGAGATCCCCATCCTGCTTGGTATCACACTGCTCAGCGGTGTGCTGCTGGTCGATGGTCATCTTGGCAGGATGGATGCAGCCATTTTGGGGGTCGCGTTCGTTTGCCTGATGGGGTGGTCGATTTGGGCCGGCATGAATGGCAAGGGGGATGCACTGGATGCGGAGACCGAAGAAGATATCCAGAGCGAGGCGATGTCGCTCAAAAGCGCTATTTTCTGGCTCATTGTCGGGCTGGTACTGTTAATCAGCGCCTCCCGTTTGCTGGTGTGGGGGGCGGTCACCATCGCTCAGGCATTTGGTATCAGCGATCTGGTGATAGGCTTGACCATAGTGGCGATTGGCACCTCGCTGCCGGAGTTGGCATCATCCCTGATCGCCATTCGCAAGAATGAGCACGACTTGGCGCTCGGCAATGTGATCGGCTCCAATCTATTTAACACCCTGGCTGTTGTCGGGATTGCCGCAGGGATCCATCCGCTGGATGTGGACCCAGCCGTACTCTCTCGCGACTGGACCGTGATTATGGGGCTGACCTTGATGTTGCTGCTGATGTGTTTGGGCCGCAAGGGACAAGGGCGGATCAACCGGTTTGAGGGAGGGGTATTGCTCGCCTGTTTTGTTGCCTATACCGGTTGGTTGCTGGCCAGCGAGTTTATGTAAGTGCCAGTGGTTAATATCACCGGTGCTACACATAACAAGGGGGGAAGCCGTTGCTTCCCCCCTTGTTATTGGATGGGCGCGGGAGCCGCGGCCCCGGGGGTCAGGCGACAGCCTCCAACCGCGGCTCTTGCTGGCTGCTGTCCAGGATCAGGATGCTCGCCTTGGGGAAGAAGTTGAAGGTGGAGGCCGAGGCCCAGGTGTAGGCCCCCATCACCTTGCCCACCACCAGCTCGCCGATGGCCAGATCCGGCAGCATGATGCCATCACGGATCACATCCACGCTGTCGCAGGTGGGGCCGGAGAGCACTGAATTGTGTTGCTTGCCGCAGGCGTACGGGGTGCTCACCGGATAGGTGACATGGTCATAGAGCTGACCGTTATAGCTACCGTAGAGGCCATCATCCAGGTAGTACCAGATCTTGTCGCCGCGGTGGGCCTTGCCCATCACGCTGGCCACCGAGGTCATGGCCGGTGCACTGATAAAACGGCCTGGCTCGGCAATTTTTTGCACCGTAGCAGGCAGTTTGGCCAGTGCCTCGCGGATTGGCGCACAGAAGCCGCCGATATCGAGCTCGCCACCCTCATAGTCGACCGGGAAACCGCCGCCGATATCCAGTACCCAAGGCTTGAGCCCCAGTGCCCAGGCTTGCTCCATGATCGCACGGCAGGCATCGATGGCCTGCACATGGCGCCGGGGGTGGGGCACCTGGGAGCCGACGTGAAACGACAGCCCCATCACCTTGATCCCCTTGGCGTGCGCCAGTTGCAGCAGCGGCAGAGCTTGTTCCGGGGTACAGCCGAACTTTTTGGAGAGATCGACTTTGGTTTCCGGGTTAGGGAAGCTGACCCGCAGCAGCAGCTTCACTTCGTCCTTATAGGGAATGAACTTTTCCAGCTCCAGCGGATTGTCATAGACAAACACAGTGCAGCCAAACTCCAGCGCATAACGAATGTCGCTGTCGCGCTTGATGGGGTGGGTGTGAATACAGCGTCCCGGGCGAACCCCTTGGCTGCGCACCAGATCCACTTCACCATTGGTGGCGAGATCGAAACAGGCGCCCTCTTCCTGCAATACCGCGACGACCGCCTCGTGGGGCAGGGGTTTGAGTGCATAGTGCAATCTGACGTCGGGCAATGCGGCGCTCAGGGCCCGAAACTGTTTGCGGATGGCGGCCTTGTCGAGCAGCAGCAGGGGGGAGCCGAATTGTTCAACCAGCTGACGGTAATCTTGTGCGAGCGGGGTTTCGTTCATTCTCTTTTACACATCCTTATGGGGCAACGATGCCCAAGCCATATGCGGTTGAACCGGCAACCACCGGGTCAGACGAACGGTCCGGGGGACCCACCAAACCCTGTGCATAACTTGACCGCAAAGTGATTGGTTATGCACTGGATTATCTGCTTATTGATTTTGTGCGCAAGCATTTTGATTGGATATGTTGCCAGGTTTTGTCGGCGCAGTACCAGAGGGGTAATGGCCCTTGATCCGGTCATGTTGTTTGGGTCTTCGCTCGTTTAAGTAGGCTTAACCGGTTGTTAATTAACTGTTATTTAACAACTTGGCGGTCATATAAAAAATGTAAATGGGGGTTTCAAGGGCGAGACAGCTCACATTTTTTGGATTAACATGGCCGCTTCCTAATCCAAACTAGTTCGGATGAAGGTAGCAGGAGAGCGATGGGTCACCATCCACCGAAGAAGTAAATCTTTCAGGTACCGGGTCACCGGTGTGGACTGCTACTGGACGATACTCTGGAGAGACCCGTTCAATCGGGCGCCGAAGGAGCAAGGCACCATGACCACCCGCAAGGGTTGGCTGGGGTCGGAAACTCTCAGGCAAAAGGACAGAGGGGATGGGATGGTTGTACCTGAGCTTAGAACTGTTCACGATCTGGCACGAGCGGTCGTCAGCAAGGTAAAGCGCAGCGCAGGAACGGAACCGGAGTGCATGTGAATACATGCGCTGCTCGGTCCCACCTACGCGCTGCACATGAGCCTTGATCACGGCCTCCCAGGAAGAGCGTGAACAAGTTCTTGGCTTGCATCCGATCGCCTCTGGCCGATCGCGACTATTTGGGAAGATCATCCTTCTCCTCCTTAATCTTGGTTTTTTAAGGAGGATGCATGTCATCAATTCAAGCGGCGTTAACCGCCATCGATAATTTTGTCTGGGGTCCGCCCCTGTTGATCCTGCTGGTCGGGACCGGTATCTACCTCACCTGGCGTTTGGGCGTGATCCAGATCGTGCGCTTACCACTCGCGCTGAAACTGGTCTTTGGTCGCAATCAAGGACAGGGCCAGCAGGGGGATGTCTCCAGCTTCGCCGCCCTTTGTACCGCGCTCTCTGCCACTATCGGCACCGGCAACATCGTCGGCGTTGCCACCGCCATTAAACTGGGTGGCCCTGGTGCTCTGTTCTGGATGTGGATGGCCGCCCTGTTTGGGATGGCCACCAAGTATGCCGAGTGCCTGTTGGCAGTGAAATACCGCGAGCAAGATGCCAATGGCCAGATGGCGGGCGGCCCCATGTACTATCTGGAAAAGGGGCTTGGCTCCAAGCCACTGGCCAAATTGTTTGCCCTGTTTGGCATCGGGGTCGCCTTTTTCGGGATCGGTACCTTCCCGCAGGTCAATGCTATCTCCGACGCCATGAGCCTCTCGTTTGCGGTGCCCCGTGAAGCAACGGCGGTGGTATTAACCCTGTTGGTGGCCTTGGTGACCATGGGGGGGATCAAATCCATCTCCAGCGTCTCGAGCAAGGTGGTGCCCTTTATGGCGATCTTCTATATCGTCGCCTGTCTGGGGGTGCTGATAAGCAACGCCAGTGCCCTGCCTGATGCAGTGGGTTTGGTTATCGCCAGTGCCTTTAGCGGCCATGCGGCAACCGGCGGCTTCGTCGGTGCCAGCATCATGCTGGCGATCCAGTCCGGGGTGGCGCGGGGAGTCTTCTCTAATGAATCTGGTTTGGGTTCTGCTCCCATCGCGGCAGCGGCGGCCAAGACCAATTCGTGTGTCGAGCAAGGGTTGGTCTCGATGACAGGGACCTTTATCGACACCCTGATCATCTGCACCATGACCGGTTTGACCCTGGTGGTTACCGGGGTGTGGGGGGGGGATTTGAGCGGGGCAGCCATGACCAGCGCCGCCTTTGCACAAGGGCTCGATGTCCATGTAGGCCAGTATCTGGTGAGTATCGGGCTCCTGTTCTTTGCCTTTACGACCATCCTTGGCTGGAACTATTACGGCGAGCGTTGCACCGAGTACCTGTTCGGGGTCAAGGCGATTAAGCCCTACCGTTTTATCTATCTGGTGCTGGTGGCGAGCGGGGCTTTCCTTCATCTCGATATGATTTGGCTGTTGGCCGATATCGTCAACGGTCTGATGGCGGTGCCCAATCTGATTGGCCTGATCGGTTTGCGCCACGTGGTGATCGCCGAGACCCGTGCCTACTTTGGCCAAGATCGCGACAGTGAAATCGAATCTGCGCCACAGACGGCCTGATAAGGCGGGCTGCCAAGCTCCGTGTTTGCAAAAAAGCCACGACAGCATGTCGTGGCTTTTTAATGTCAGTAGATCCACCGTTCACTGGGGTGGACAGTGGTCAGTCCGGGTGCTGGCTGCGCTTGGGCAGCAACAGATTAAGAGCAATGGCCGTCAGGCCACCGGTGGCAACGCCAAATGAGAAGATACTTTTCACCAACTCAGGCAGGTGCTGCAGGACTTCCGGCACCTGGGCGACCCCCAGCCCCATGGCCAGTGATACGGCGAGGATCATCAGCGCGCGGCGATCCAGCTCCTCGCGGGAGATAATACGGACCCCGGCGGCGGCGATGGTGCCGAACATAACGATGGTTGCGCCCCCCAGTACCGGCTCCGGGATCTGTTGTACCAGACTGGCAACCGCTGGGAACAGGCCGAGCAGCGCCAGCATACCCGCGATAAACAGACCGATATAGCGGCTGGCGACCCCGGTGAGCTGGATCACGCCATTGTTCTGGCTAAAGGTAGACATGGGGAAGGTAGAGAAGATGGCGGCCATGATGGAGTTGCAACCATCAGCCAGCACCCCGCCTTTAATCCGTTTCATATAGATCTTGCCGCTCACCGGCTCGCCAGAGACATCGGAGGTGGCCGTCATATCACCGATGGCTTCCAGCGCCGTCACCAAAAAGATGATGGCGAGCGGTACAAACAGCTGCCAGTCAAAACCCAACCCATAACGCAGGGGAGTGGGGATCATCACCATGGGCCCCTCAATGGTGGGTGCGCTCACTTTACCCAGCAGCAGTGCCACCGCGTAACCTGCCAGCATGGCAATCATGATGGCTGATAGCCGTAACCAGGGATTGCGGCTGCGTTGCAGGAGCACGATAAGACCAAGCACCAGCAGCGATAACAGCAGGTTGCTGTGGCTGGCGAAGCTGCCATCCGCGAGAGCACCATAGCCCCCGCCCATGCTGATCAAGCCCACCTTGATCAGGGTCAGGCCGATCAACAGCACCACTATGCCGGTCACCAGGGGGGTGATCACCTTTTGTACCAAGTGTAAGAAACGGCTCATGATCACCATGGTGAGCGCCGCCGCCATCATGGTACCAAACAGGGTGCCAAGCATATCGTCGGTCGGGATGGCAGCTTGTTGCAGCGCGAGACCCGACGCTATGATGGGGCCAAGAAAGTTGAAGCTGGTGCCTTGCACCGAGAGCAGGCCTGAGCCGATGGGGCCGAAGCGGCGGGTTTGAATAAAAGAGGCGATGCCGGACATGACTAGCGACATGGAGACGATATAACGGGTGTCAGCGGCGGGGAGGCCGAGGGCATTGGCGATGATAAGAGGGGGGGTAATGATGGCGACAAACATGGCGAGCATATGTTGCAGGGCAGCGAACAGAGTCTGGGGCAGGGGAGGGACATCATCTATGCCGTAGACCAGTTCGCTGTATACACGTCTGGGTGGGTGTGCCTCTTTGGGGGCGCATACGTTTGCTACCTGTTCCATATTATCCTCAATTTTGGTGGGGCGGACGATAAAATTGGGCGCTATTGTAGTGATTGAAATCACCTTGGCCAGCGCTAATGATGTAAAAAAAGCTTTATTTTTTCATGGGTTGAAACGTTTGCGCGTACAGATTATCATCTGTCGGTTGTGTGAGCTTTATCACTGTTTCATTTATCCTCCCCTACCCCCATATCGGTATAAAATGAGCCCTTTTTAGTTATCTGGAGATCTCGGTGCTGAAATTGGCGGAGTTCTGGAGTGCCAAGGCTCACTCCGAAGATTTTACCAACACTCGCATGGGTTTTATGACAGTGCGCTTGCGCCTGCTCACTTGCTTGTTGATGGTGGGCTTGCCGGCCTGGGCCCTGATAGATTGGGCCACCTTGCCATTTGCCCAGTTCCAACGGCTGTTCCAAGTCAGGATTGTCTGCACCTTGGCACTCTCCCCCCTGATCCCGCTCTCCTATCTTATTCACTTTCGTCGCGAGCGGATGATGTTGGCACTTGGCTATTTGATGACGGTGTTGATGCTGTTTGCCCTCTTTTGTCTGCATAGTTTTGGCGTAGAGCAAGAGCTGCAAGCGGGCTATGTGGCTTTTCCCTATCTGCTGATCACGCTGTTTGCCATCTTTCCCATTCCCCTGCTGTTTGGCCTGCAGTTGGCGAGCGTGGTCATATTGACCATGTTGCTGGGCCGTTGGTTGCTGGTGGGACAACCCTTATGGAGTCAGGCCACCCTGGATCAGCTGTGGCTGCTTGGCTTGTTTACTCTGACCAGTTGTTGGGTGCAGTGTGGTCAGCTCAACATGCTGCTGCGGCTCTATCGGGAATCCACCACCGATGAGCTGACCGGCATGATGAATCGCCGCTTGTTGATGAAAGAGTTGGAGCAGGCCTGTGCCCGCTGGCAGTCAAAGAAAAAGCCCTTTGCGGTCATGCTGCTGGACTTGGATCGTTTCAAGCGGATCAACGATATCTACGGTCATCTGGCCGGGGATGCGGTGCTCAGAGACGTAGCGGCCACTCTCGTTGAACAACTGGGCTGTGGGATGGTGGTGGGGCGTTATGGTGGCGAAGAGTTTGCCATTGTGATGCATCACTGTGGCGATCCGCTGCTGGCGAGCAAGATGGCCGAGCGGCTGCGGATTGCCGTTGAGGCTCGGCTGGTGAAAAGCCCCCTCTCTGACGAGTTGCTGGAGGTGACCGTCAGCATAGGGGTTGCCGTGGTTCGCGTGGGCGACACCATCGACCTGATCATGAATCGCGCTGACGAGTATCTTTATCAGGCCAAAATGGCGGGGCGCAACTGCGTGATCGTTGAGGGCAAGGCTAACCGCAAAACAGATGCCGCCTGATTAAAGGCGGCATCTGTTGAGGAAAACGGCAGGATCAGCTTAGTCGGTACTTGCCAGAGAGTTGCTGGGCCAGCAGCTTGAACATGTTGAATACCGCCATGGTTTTACCGGTTGGGGTGCCATCCTGAGCCAGGAAAAACTCCCCCTTGAAGATCAGAATGTCGCCTTTTTGCTCAACGGCATCGGCGCGCATGCCGTGGATAAAATCCTCGTGGTTGTTGATGATGGTGTTGGCCATCTCCAGCAAGGCAGCTTCGGTGATCAACTCTTTTTGCGGTTGCATGCGTGTCTCCTTAAACGACGACTGGGCAGGGCAAGGGGATGGGCTATTACGCTTGCCGACGGTGGTGCCCTGCTGCTCAATGGAAGAGGGGGCTAGCATACTGCAAACCGGGATTTCCTGTCATTGATATGCGCCTGGGTGTGCCATCTTGTGCCTACTCCATCACCAGATTTCTAAGCCAATGGCGCTGGCGAATACGGCGTTGTACCAGCCATACCTTGCTCAGCTCCTCCAGCAACACCACTGCCACCACCCAGGAGAGGGGCCAGCCGAGCAGGCTGACGGCCACCCACGCAAGAGGGATGCCGATGCACCACATCCCAACGATATCGATGAAGATGCTGTAGTTCACGTCACCACC
>JBOFSK010000336.1:0-3792 GCA_051651505.1 Aeromonas sp. | reverse complement strand
TTCCCCCAGATAAGCGCCCCACGGCAGGGCGGCCACCATCAGGTCGGCCTTGGCATCCAGCGGTGGATGCAGCCCCAGCCCCACGTTGCCGACAAAGGCCAGCGGGCGCAGGTAGCCGCTCGAAAGATCGTTCTCGCGCACCACGGTGCGGCAGGCTTCATTCACCTCAGACTCGCTGTAAGGGACGTCCATCCAGTAGATCTTGGCGGAGTCGAACAGGCGGCGGGTGTGCTCCTGCAGGCGAAAGATGCAGGTGCCCTTGGGGGTATCGTAGGCGCGCACCCCTTCGAACACCGAGGAGCCGTAGTGCAGGGCGTGACTCATGACGTGCACCTGGGCATCTTGCCAGGGCACCAGTGTGCCGTTGAACCAGATGTACTTTGGTTGAGAGGCGGATTGGGAAGGCTGTGACATTGGCTTGGCTCCTTAAGCTCTGATCCGGGGTTGCTGTTCCAGTGCATCGACCCGGGAGACGTCCACCAGCTTCACCAGCTGGCTCCACAACTGCTGGATGGGACGCACCGACTCGACAGTAACCGTGATCCGCAGCTGTTGGCAATCCTGCTCCATGTTGAGGGCGCAGAGATTGAAGCCGCGGTGACGTACCACCCGCAGCACCCGCTCCATCACTTCGGGTCTGGGCTGGGCGTGGATATTCAGGGTGTGTTGTACACATGCAGGCTGGGCAAGGGGGTGCGGGTTCATGGGCGTTGCTCCATCATCTGGTGGTTGGCGACTCCCGGCGGAACCAGGGGCCAGACGTTTTCTTCCTCTGAAATAGCCACATGCAGCAGGTAGGCACTCTCGCTGGCCAGCAGGCGATCGAGGGCTCCGGCTATCTGCTCCTTGCATGTGATGGTCTCGCCCGGAATGCCGAAAGCGGCAGCCAGGGCGACGAAATCGGGGTTGTCGGAGAGGATGGTCTCGCTATAGCGGCCGTCGAAGAACAGCTCCTGCCACTGGCGCACCATACCGAGGCGCTGGTTATCCAGCAGCACCATCTTCACCTTGAGCTGGGCACGGCGGATGGTGCCGAGCTCCTGCACGTTCATCATGAAAGAGCCGTCGCCGCTCACCAGCACCACTTCATCCTGCGGGCGCGACATCTTGGCGCCGATGGCGGCGGGCAGACCAAAGCCCATGGTGCCGAGACCGGCGCTGGAGAGGTGGTTGCGCGGGCTGGTAAAGCGCATGTGCTGGGCCACCCACATCTGGTGCTGACCCACGTCGCAGGCGACCACGCTGCTCTGTGGCAACCTGGCAGAGAGCTGCTTGAGCAGCGCCGGGGCGTAGATGGCCTGACCCGGATGGTCGTAGCGAAACGCATATTCGCGGGCCATGGTGGCGCAGTGTTCACGCCAGGGGGCGATGTCGAGAGTCATGGCGAGGCGCGGCAGCACCTGCTTGAGATCCGTGGTGATGCCCACTTCGGCAGCGCGGCGCTTGCCGAACTCGGCAGCGTCTACATCGAGATGGATCACTTTCGCCTCGGGGGCAAACTCCTCCAGCTTGCCGGTCACCCGATCATCGAAACGGGCACCCACCACCACCAGCAGATCGCACTGCTGCACCCCATAGTTGGCCGCCTTGGTGCCGTGCATGCCGAGCATGCCCAAATACACGGGGCTGTCGGGATCGAGCGCGCCGATCCCCTTGAGGGTGGTGACCGCAGGCATGCCGGTTGCGGCGGCAAACTCGCGCAACTGCTGCTCAGCATTGGCCATGCCCACCCCGCCACCGACGTAGAGCAGCGGGCGCTCGGCGGCGGCCAGCAAGGTGCGGGCAGCGGCCAGATCCGAGGGATTGAGCGCCTCTAGCTCTGCCACCACAAACAGCGGGCTCTGGGTAGGCGCTTTGGCCAGTGGAACATTGGCCAGCTGCACATCCTTGGGCAGATCGATCAATACCGGCCCCGGACGCCCCTCACTGGCGATTGCAAAGGCATCGGCGATAACCTGCGGCAGATCCGCCACATCCGTCACCATGAAGGAGTGCTTGGTGCAGGAGAGGGACATGCCGAGCACATCGACCTCCTGAAACGCATCGGTACCGATGACGGCGCAGGGCACCTGACCACTGATGGCCACCAGCGGCACCGAGTCGAGCAGCGCCTCCGCCAGACCGGTCACCAGATTAGTCGCGCCGGGACCCGAGGTGGCAATGCAGACCCCCACCTGCCCGGAGGCGCGGGCATAACCCACCGCGGCCATGGCGGCACCCTGCTCGTGGCGACAGAGCTGATGGGCCAGACCACCGTCATACAGAGCATCGTAGACCGGCATAATGGCCCCGCCCGGGTAACCAAACACCTGGGTCACACCCTGTTTCTTGAGAGCCTGTACCAAAAACTGCGCGCCGTTCATGTGGAGAATCCTGTCCTTTGGTCGAAAAAAAACCCCCGGGCCGTGAGGCTCGGGGGTCGCTTGTTTCGTGCTGTCCGGTGGTGGGTTTATCCCTTGTTCCGTGCAGCTAAACGAGCCCCGAGCGGTGAGATAATAATCACCACCAGGACCACAATAATGCTGACGAAACGGGAGGCTATGTTCATAGTTACAACCGGAAATCCTGTGAAATAGAGGCGATTTGCACCGCGAATGGCTATTAGAACTAGCACGGTGATTTTTATTGGGCAAGGCTTTTTTCTGTGACAACCCACTGATTTTGGCTATTCCCTAGCCGGAACTCTGGAATAAAAAACCAACAATAAGCAGTTAGTCAGAACATATATCAACTCAAGGACGGGATTTATGTCATTAGCTGTGGTTTATAGCCGTGCCAGCCTCGGGATCGCCGCCCCGCAAGTTACGGTAGAAGTTCATCTCTCCAACGGTCTGCCCGCCTTCAACATGGTCGGCTTGCCGGAAACCTCGGTAAAAGAGTCGCGGGATCGGGTGCGCAGCGCCCTGCTCAACGGCAATTTCGAGTTCCCGAGCAAACACATCACCGTCAATCTGGCCCCCGCCGATCTGCCCAAGGAGGGCGGCCGTTTCGATCTGGCCATCGCTATCGGCATTCTCGCCGCTTCCAAGCAGATACCGGCAAAATACCTGCTCGATCACGAATTTTTAGGGGAGTTAGCCCTGACCGGCGAGATCCGTCCCGTGCTCGGGGTGCTGCCCGCCGTGCTCGCCTGCCGCGATGCGGGGCGCACCTTGCTGGTGCCGCGCGAGAACGGGCCGGAAGCATCACTGATTCAGGATGCCGAGGTGCGCACCGCCCATCAGCTGCTGGCCGTCACCGCCTGGCTGGCAGGCCAATACGAACTGCCGCTGCCGGATCCCCAGACCACTGATATCCTGCCCGATGTGCCAGACCTGCAGGATGTGATCGGCCAGTCCCAGGCCAAACGAGCGCTGGAGATCGCCGCCGCCGGCAGCCACAATCTGCTGTTCATCGGCCCACCCGGCACCGGCAAGAGCATGCTGGCCAGCCGATTGCCCGGCATTCTGCCGCCCCTCAGTGAGCAGGAGGCGCAGCAGACCGCCGCCATCCACTCCATCGGCGGCCTCACTCCGCGCGCCGGACGCTGGCACCACAGGCCCTATCGCACCCCCCACCACAGCGCCTCAGCGGTGGCGCTGGTGGGGGGTGGCAGCCACCCGCGCCCCGGCGAAATTTCGTTGGCCCACAACGGCGTACTGTTTCTGGATGAATTGCCCGAGTTCGAGCGCAAGGTGCTCGACTCCCTGCGCGAGCCGCTGGAGACGGGTCACATCACCATCAGCCGGGCCGCCCGGCAGGTGGATTTTCCCGCCCGCTTCCAGCTGGTCGGTGCCATGAATCCCAGCCCCT
>JBOFSK010000335.1:0-1556 GCA_051651505.1 Aeromonas sp. | reverse complement strand
ATTGCTGCGGCCTGGATCGGTGACGGGCGCTCATAGCCCACGTCCTGCAGCGCTTTCAATACAGGCGCGGCCAGTCCAAGCTCACTAAAAAGGGGCAGTTGTTCGGTATCAGACATAGATTCTTCCAGATTAAGGCAGGCGGCTAAGCACCGCGGAATAGCAAAAAGGCGGCGATTATAGCGCCACTTTGTTCTGCTGTCTTGAAAAATGTGATAAGCCTCTCAAGACGTTGGCAATTATAGAGGGATCTTGCGACTATAGCTTGCTTATTTTTCACTCTTGATGCGTTATTGCAGATCACTCCTCGTTAGAGTCTTTGTCCCGCTTGTGTTTGAGCACTGCCATGGTCAGCCGGCTGGTACACATTAAACGCATCCGTTCGTCCCGAATTTCTATCTGCCACACTTGAGTCGTCGCCCCCAGATGGAGCGGCGCGCAACGCCCGGTCACCACCCCTTCCCGCTTGGCCCGCAGGTGATTGGCATTGACCTCCAGTCCCACACAATAGCTCTGCGGCCCCACCGCCATATTGGCCGCCAGGGATCCCAAGGTTTCTGCTAGCACCACGGATGCGCCGCCGTGCAACATACCTAGCGGTTGATGGGTGCGGTGATCCACCGGCATGGTAGCTTCGAGCCAATCGGGGCCAAATCCGGTATAGACGATCTCGAGTTGAGCCATCAGGGTATTGCGGGAGGTGGCATTGAGCCCGTCAAGGCTCATGGGTTTGCGCCAGATAGGGGCAATTTCGTGACTCATTGCGAACAGACTCCTTGGGTTATCGATAAATGCTCTGGTACGAGCGAAACATCACAGTCAGCAAAAATGACGCGGGAACACCGTAACAAAGCAATACAACGCCCCCTGACCTGCGGCGACTCACTAGATGATGTCCTTAAACGTTGTCTCACCAGGGGTAGGTGACTCCGGGCCACTCCGCCCACGGCACCTCTCGCCCTGGCAGCCGAGGCGCAGGCCATTGCCACACCTTGGCGAGCCAATCGCGCAGCTGCGCCTCCAGCGCCTCATCCGTAATGGGCGCCTCGGCCACCTTCCAGAAGAAGAGTTCCACCGCCACTTCCGGCAGCACTGAAGGGTAGAGGTAAACCCCACCCCAGAATTGCGGCTCCCGATCCGGACTCCACAGGCCATAGGCAAAGGAGCGCTTGGTAAGAAACTCCGACTGCTGCCACTCCAGATCCCCGTGATGCTGGCTCAGGCTGAAGTTGGCGGAGGGCCAGATATCGTTCGGGCGAAACAGCTGATGGAGCTGCTCGCGCTCGCGCAACATGGCGACAAACTCCACCACCGCCTGAGCAGGGGTGGCAGGCAACAACAAGAAATTCGGGTGCCGATAGGCCTTTGGCACCCGAAACCGCTTGGGAAAACGCAACATCAGAGCAGCTCCAGCAGGGCCTGCAATGGATGTTTGAGCTTTTCCCCCTCCATTCGCTTGACCTGACTGCGGCACGAATAGCCGGTGGCCAGACAGCGCCCTTTGGGCAGACGAGCAAGCGGGTCGGCCCAGCTCAGCCCATAGATCCCCTTGGAATTCT
>JBOFSK010000334.1:0-6712 GCA_051651505.1 Aeromonas sp. | reverse complement strand
ATCAATAATACGCCCCGTTCGACAGCGTAGCGCCCGTAGCTCAGCTGGATAGAGCGCTGCCCTCCGGAGGCAGAGGTCACAGGTTCGAATCCTGTCGGGCGCACCATCAAAAGTGCGTCGGTTAAACGGGCGTTGTTGTAGAACGAAAACAGCTGTGGTGGCTGTAGCTCAGTTGGTAGAGTCCCGGATTGTGATTCCGGTTGTCGTGGGTTCGAGCCCCATCAGCCACCCCATTTTACAGCTTGTTAGGTATGCGAAGGTGGCGGAATTGGTAGACGCGCTAGCTTCAGGTGTTAGTGCCCCTAGGGTGTGAGGGTTCGAGTCCCTCTCTTCGCACCATACTTGCTGTATGACGAAGATGACTTAATGAGTTGTCTTTGTAGTTGGAACGTAGTAAAACTCTTTTAAGAAAGAGCCTCGGTGATTAGCGCAGTCCGGTAGCGCATCTGGTTTGGGACCAGAGGGTCAAAGGTTCGAATCCTTTATCACCGACCACATTTAGAAAAACCCCGCTTAGGCGGGGTTTTTCGCTTTCTGCTATTTGCAATTTGCCGTCGGATTTTTTGCTCTTTAGTTGCTTGTGCTGTGACAAGGTCTCGCTATCCCTGTAAGTGGGGGCAGTGAGCGTGCATAGCTGCAAAAAAGCCCCACCAGGTGAGGCTCTGCAAAATCAAAATAAGGTGTCAGTATCAGGGCGGTCAGGCTGCGCTGATACTTTCCAGCTCGAACAAATTTTCCAGATAGACTGCGACGCCATCCTCATCAGAAGTGAGGGTCTGTTCATGCGCTGGCAGCGCCACTTTCAGGCGGTCATGGGCGTTGCCCATGACGATGCCACGCCCTACCATAGTTAGCATTTCCAAATCATTCATACCATCGCCAAAGGCGATCGCTTGTGACATGTCGAAGCCGTTTTGCTCCAGCACTGCACGTACCGCATTACCTTTGTGCACCCCGGCATGCATCACTTCGAGGCAATCTGGCAAGGAGAAGGTGACATTGATCTGGTCGCCATAACGCTGGTTGAGCTGAGATTCAATTTTCAGCAGCTTTTCATGGTCGCCGATGTAGAACACCTTGTTGATCTGCTCTTTTGGCTCCTGCTTCAGGTCATCGACCAGGCGATAGGTGAAACCTGACTCATCGTGAAATTGCAGTAACCATGGCAGCTCCTCTTCCACGACCCAATCATCACCCTGATAGACGTTGAGGTGAATGCCGGGGTCACGTTCCAGCGCGATCAGTTCGGCAGCGATCTCGGTGGGCAGTGATTGGTTGAAAATCAGCTGGTCCTGCTTGTCATGCACCACGGCGCCATTGGAGGTAATGAGGTAGATGTCCATTCCCAGGGCATCGCGAAAGCTGCGCACATCAACGTGGTGACGACCAGTGGCAACCACAAATTTCACACCTTGCGCGACCAGGCGGTGCAGGGTATCCCGGGTGCGGGAAGAGATCTGGTGCTGCTTGTTGAGCAGGGTGCCATCGAGATCGGATACAACTACCTTGAACATCATTACCTCGGCATCAATTGAAAACAGGGGCAGTTTACCTTAGCCCGCACTGTCACCCCATTTATTTAGGGTTACAAAAAATAGCCAGCTCAGAAGCGGGCGAAAAAGTCGGCCATGGCGATCAGGGCTGGCTGGCGCTTGTCATCGGATTCGATAAACAGCTCGTGCCAGGCCCCCTCGATCCGCAGCGGCTTACCCCCTTCACAGTTGGCCAGGGTGCAGAAGCGATCCTGCGCGGCATTGTCTACCACGCTGTCGTTGCCAGCCTGCAGCACCAGCAGTGGTGTCTTGATGGCCCCCGCATCAGCGATGGCGGCATCGGCACTGGTGATGCTCTGATAAATCCAGTGAGCAGTGGCCCCCCCTAGCTTGATCTGTGGATGCTGCTCATAGATCTGGCGAAAGGCTTGATAGCGGGGCTGGCTGTGGGTCAGCGCGTTATCGGCAAAGCCGTCATCCTGATAGGCACCCTGGCCCGGGCCGTAGGGCGGCTCGCCGATCCAGCCGCCAATAGTGGCCATGGTGGCCGCCAAGCCTTTGGCCAGCCACTTGGGCAGGGCGCCGAGATGGATACCCAGCATGGGGGAGGAGAGCACGGCCGCCTTGATATCATCGGGCCAGCGCGCCAGATAGCGGGCCGAGATGGCGCCGCCCATGGAGTGGGCCAGCAGGAACAGCTTGGTTGGCTGGTCCGCCATGATTATCTGGTCGTGAAACTGCTTGAGATCGAGCACATAATCGTCGAATTGGTCGACATATCCCTTCTGCGGGTCAGCCAGCATCCGGTCGGACATCCCTTGGCCGCGGTGATCGATGAGATAGAGGCTGTAGCCCTGACGCCAGAGATCCCACGCCAGCTCCTGATACTTGAGGTAGCTCTCGACCCGGCCATTGACGATCAGAATGGCGCGATCAACCTTGGCTTGCCGCAGCGCGGCATAGCGGATGGTCACCCCATCCTTGCCCTCGAATGCCCCCTCCACAGCATGTTGGCGCCAGAAATCGGGCAGGGTTTGTTGGTAGAGGGCAGGAATGTCAGCTTCACGGGTCAGCTGATTAGAATTGGTCACGGCAAGGGCTCCGGTAGAAAACAGGGTTAGGGCCAACAGGGGAAAAATGAGAGGGTTCATCCGCCAGACTCCTGTAGCCAATAGTCATAAAGGGCGGTGATATCTCCCGAGCAGAGCAGCGCCATGGCACCTTGCAGGGTGGGCAGGGGCCACTCCCACCACTGCATCTCTTGCAGCATGATGATCTGCTCATTGCTGAAGCGACGGCGGATCGGCTGAGCCGGGTTGCCGCCCACTATGGTGTAAGGGGCCACATCTTTCGTCACCACGGCGCGGGTGGCGATGACGGCGCCATCACCGATGGTGATGCCGGGCATGATCATCGCTTCCGCGCCGATCCAGACATCGTTGCCGATCCGGGTGTCGCCCTTGCGCAGAAAGCCGCTGCGGGCACCCTCGCCAAATGTTTCTGGATTGAACGGAAAGGTGGAGACCCAATCCAGCCGATGGCCCTGATTGCCCGCTAGCATAAAGGTCGCGCCCGAACCGATGGAGCAGAATTTGCCGATGATCAGCCGATCCACCTCGCCCCAGAGGCCGCTCTCCCAGGTTTGGCGGGTCGAGCCATCACCGAGCAGATAGCGCACACAGTGATCTTCAAATGGTTTGCCGTGGTAGTAGCCGGAGTAGTAGCTATAGTCTCCGGCCTCTATGTTCGGGTTGGTCAGGTGATCCTGGATGATTTGGGATTCTAGCCAGCAGCCAAACGGGTTCTCCATCACTCCTCCTGCGGATCGTCCTGCTCGCTCTGTTGCGCCCAGCCCTTGCGGGTCAGTTGCATCTGCTGCCACCACGCCTCGTCCGCCACAATTTCACCGGCCGGGCCTAGCTGGGGGTAGGGCATCTCTTTCTCTTTGCAGAGCTGGGCATAGATGGGATATCCCCCTTCGAACAGAATGCTGTTCTGCTCCTCCGGGTCGAGCGGGCAGCCGCGCTGGTAACAACCGGCCAACTCCCGTTGGCGCTGGGCTTCGTAGAGGATAGCGGCGGCAGCCACCGAGACGTTGAGGGACTGCACCATGCCCACCATGGGGATGACAATATGGTGATCGGCCAGGGCCAACGCCTCTTCCCCTATGCCGTGTTTCTCCTGACCCACCAGAATGGCGGTGGGTTTGGTGTAGTCGATGGTGCGAAAGTCCACCGAGCTCTCCGAGAGATGGGTCGCCAGGATTTGCATGCCGGAGGCCTTGAGTTCGGCTACTGCGCTGCCGATATCCGGATGCAGTTTTACATCCACCCAGTTTTGGCTACCGCGGGCGGTACCCTTGCGCTTGTGGATCCAGGTTTTGGGCCAGACGGCGTGTACCCGGTGGATGCCGATGGCATCCGCAGTACGTACGATAGCGGCGAGATTGTGCGGTTTGTGGACCTCTTCCATGCAGACTGTTAAATCGAGCTGGCGCTGAGCTAGCATGGCGGAGATCCGTTTAAAGCGTTCAGGGGTCATATCATTTTCTATCGCGTGAGGCTTGAGCATGCTTCTGCTACCTACCCGTGTGATATTGAGGCCGCATCATATAGCGGGCGAGAAGCGTGCAGGGGCTATGGTTGTTACTATCAAAGCAGCAGGCGGCTTGCGCCGCCTGTGATCAGTTCTTTTGTCGGCTCACCTTGAGCACGTTGGGCATGACCCGGATCTTGCGCATGATGTTGGCTAAATGGATCCGGCCCTTGGTGGTAATGAGCAGGCTGACCTGATAGATCCGGCCATCCTTCTCTTCGGTACTGATGGCGTGAATATTGGCACCCGTGGCGGCAATCACGTTGGCCAGCTCCGCTAGCGCACCCTGATGATTGACGATCTCGACACTGATGCCGCTGCGGAATTCCTGTTCCTGATCCTTGTCAATTTCCCACTGCACCGGCAGGTACTTGTCCGGCTCTTTGCTGTAGCCCTTGATGTTGCGGCAAGACTCCTGGTGGATCACCAGTCCCTTGCCCGGGCTGATATGGGCGATAATGGCATCCCCCGGGATGGGACGGCAGCAATTGGCAAAGGTGACCAGCATGCCATCTGCCCCCTTGATTGGCATCTTCTTGCTGCTGGACTTGGGCTGATCATCCGGTGGCAGCTCATCACCCAGCATGCGGCGCGCCACCATGACACTCATGGCGTTGCCAAGGCCCACGTCGGCCAGTAGCCCCTGCAGGTTGTCGTGTTTGGTGTCGGCCAGTACCTGCTTGATGCGCGGTTCGGAAATATCTTCGATATTCTTGGCGCCCAGCGCATGGTTGAGCAGGCGGCGCCCCAGTACCACCGACTCTTCGGTGCGCAGATTTTTGAGGAACTGGCGGATTTTGGAGCGAGCCTTGGTGGTCACTACAAAGTTAAGCCAGGCCGCATTGGGACGAGCCCCGGGGGCCGTGATGATCTCTACCGTCTGGCCTGAATGCAGCGGGCTGCTCAGGGAATAGGGGTGCCTGTCGACCCGCGCCCCGACACAGGCATGGCCGATGTCGGTGTGCACCGTGTAGGCAAAATCGACGGCGGTGGCGCCGGTTGGCAGCTCTAAAATCCGCCCTTCAGGGGTGAATACATAGATCTCATCGGGGAACAGGTCAGTTTTGACCCCTTCGATAAACTCAAAGGAGCTGCCCGCGCTCTGCTGTAGTTCAAGCAGGCTCTGCATCCAGCGCTGGGCGCGGATCTGGGCCGTGGTGCCCGAGCTGTCACCATCCTGCTTGTAAGCCCAGTGCGCAGCTACCCCCTTATCGGCCATTTGATCCATAAATTCAGTGCGGATCTGCACCTCCACCGGTACCCCGTGTGGCCCCACCAGTGAGGTGTGCAGCGACTGGTAACCGTTGGTTTTGGGGATGGCGATGTAATCTTTGAAGCGGCCGGGGCGCGGCTTGTAGAGGCTGTGCATCTGCCCCAGCACCCGATAACAGGTATCGATGTCCTTCACCTTGACCCTAAAGGCGTAGATATCCATTACCTCATGAAATTGCAGCTCTTTTTTCTCCATCTTGTTGTAGATGGAGAACAGGTTTTTCTCGCGACCACTGACCTGATGATCGACACCCGCGTCTTTTAATCGACCGCTAATTTCGCGCTGGATGGCGTCAATGATTTCGCGGCGGTTGCCGCGGGCGCGGCGTACCGATTCACGCAATACACGGGATCGCATCGGATAGAGCGCCTCGAAGCCCAGCTCCTCCAGCTCGTTCTTCATGGTATGAATACCGAGTCGGTTGGCGATGGGGGCAAAGATTTCGAGGGTTTCCCGGGCGATGCGGCGGCGCTTGTCCGGTCGTAATGAACCCAGGGTGCGCATATTGTGGGTGCGGTCGGCAAGCTTGATCAGAATGACCCGGATATCCTGGGTCATGGCCATCACCATTTTGCGAAAGTTTTCGGCCTGAGCCTCTTTGCGGTCACGAAACTTCAACTTGTCGAGTTTGGAAACCCCCGCCACCAGCTCGGCAACGGCATTACCAAACTGCGCCGCCAACTCTGCCTTGGTCACCGAGGTATCTTCGATCACATCGTGTAGCACGGCGGCCATCAAGGTTTCATGGTCGAGGCGCATGTCACCTAAAATGCGGGCAACCGCAACAGGATGGGTAATATAGGGTTCACCACTGGAACGCATTTGCCCCTGGTGAGCATCGCGTGCTACCACATAGGCTTGCTTGAGCTTCTCAACCTGCTCGGGCAGCAGATAGGAACTGGCTATTTCTTTAAGATTTTCAAATAAATACAAGACAGTCCCCGCATTGGTGAAACGGCAATTCGTGGATTTTAGGGTGAGACCTGAGTTTGCGAGGTTTTCGAGCGGTTGTAAATGGGTTAAACAGTCGGCACCCGGGCGGGTGCCAACCGGAGGAATGACTTAGCCGCGACCTTCGGCGATGGCAGCAACGGCAGCCAGCTCGGCGGCTTCCTGCTCTTGCTGTTCGTAACGGTCCTGGGTGTCCATTACTTGATTGTTGACCAGACCCAGTTCGATCTCACGCAGGGCGATCACAGTCGGCTTGTCGTTCTCTTCGTCGACCAGGGGATCTTTGCCTTGTACCGCGATTTGACGAGCGCGGCGGGCGGCGACCAGCACCAGGTCAAAACGGTTACCTACCTGTTTTACAGCATCTTCTACAGTAACGCGTGCCATGCAGGACTCCAGT
>JBOFSK010000333.1:0-15726 GCA_051651505.1 Aeromonas sp. | reverse complement strand
GTGGCAACGGGACGTTCAGCATCCTGTCGACCTGCTCTTGCCATCTTTTCTGCTTCGCTTCCCGTTATTGGATATCGCTCTTCTGGCCGGGGTGATACCGCCCCCCTCAGCCTGCGCACTGTATGGCTGTTGCTGCAACGAGGCGAATGCGCCATACCATCGCTCAGGGCGCACCAGCCATCCCCTTGTGCCGCCCGCGGTGGCGTTTTACCGGCAATAAAAAAGGATGCCGCAGCATCCTTTTGATTTAGTAGGGTCACTCAGCTTTTCAGCCATTTGCGAATGCGGTTGGCATCGCCCATAGGGGTGTGTTTGCCCACCGAGTTGAGCAGCACGATGGCCAACTCCTGGCGGTCAGGCTTGGCGCGCATCACCAGGCAGCGCCCCGCTTCGTTGGTGTAGCCGGTCTTGGAGAGGCGCACATCCCAATCTGGATTTTTCACTAGCGGGTTACTGTTGTTGAACATCAGGCTATAGCTCGGTGAGCTAAAGCGCATCTCCCGGTGCTGATCTTGGGTGAACTGGCGGATCAGCGGTTGGCGATAGGCTGCGCTGATCAGTTTGCCCAAGTCGCGGGCGGTGGAGACGTTACGCGCCGACAGACCGGTGGAGTCGTAGAAGTGGGTATTGCGCATCCCCAACTGTTTAGCTTTGTTGTTCATGGCTCGCACAAAGGCGGTGCGCCCCCCCGGATAGTGGCGCGCCAGGGCAGAGGCCATTCGGTTCTCGGAGGACATCAGTGCCAGATGCAGCGCATCGCGACGGGTTACCTTGGTGCTCATGCGGATGCGTGACTGGGTATGCTTGAGCCGATCCCGGTCGTTATTGTCAACGATCAGGGTTTGACTCAGGTTCTGTTTGGCATCCAGTACCACTAGCGCTGTCATCAGCTTGGTGATGGACGCGATGGGGCGCACCTTGGTGGCATTCTTTTGGTAGAGCGTTCTCCCGGTTGTCACATCAACGACCAGCGCGCTATCGGAACGAACTGCCAGTTTGGCAGGGTTGGGGGCGGCGCTGACCGCCGGTAATCCCAGCATTCCCATTAACCCAACCACCAGCGCTACTGCGCGAATCCTACACCGCATACTACTGACTCCATTCCGAGCGAAAAAAGGCGCTAGATTCACGCATTTTTACCCACCCTTTACAAGGGGCGGCAGGATCTATTTCTACTTTTTGGGCAAGATGCGGGCGCAATAAAGCCCTCTGGTGAGGGCTTTATTGCTGATTGCCAGTCGCACTATTCATTGCTTGACTACATCGCCTTGCGTTTGCTTAACCAGCGCCAGATCAGGGCGATCATGCCAGCTGCCAACAGCACGACCGGTAGATAGATGATGACATTGAGAAACTGGGCTTGATACTGGGCGGCCAGCTTGGTATGGCTCAGATAATAGCCAAAGCCGACCAGTGGGCAGATCCACATGATCGAGCTGATCAGGTTAACAATGAGGAAGCGCCCCTGCGGCAACTCGGTGGCACCGACGATATAGGGGTAGGCAGTGCGCACGAAGGCGATATAGCGAGCGGTGATCAGAGTGATGATCCCGTACTTGTCGAGCAGCTGGTAGACCCTTTGCTGGTGCCTCTCTTCCACATGGGACATCAGGCGATGGTAGAGCTGGGTATGGCCGAGAAAGCGCCCCTGCATATAACCGAGCCAGGTGCCGATAAAGGTGGCCACGATCAACAGCGGGATTACCCCAAGGGACAACACATCCTGATAGATCAGCACGCCGGTGAGGATCAGCAGGCTATCACCAGGTAGAAACGCGGTTGGGATAAAGCCATTTTCCAGCACCAGAAAAGCCAAGATCACCCCGCAGATCATAAAGGCCATTTTGGGATCAGACAGGGTGTCGAGATCGTGATTCATAAAGGCGTGAGCCAGTTGGTAGAACTGCTCCATACTTGCAAACTCCGCAATTAGCTGGGTAGAGCGGCCAGGGGGGTAGCCAGCACCTTGTCGATGCGTAGGCCATCCATGTCCACAATTTCAAGGTGCCATTGTGCCAGCGTGACCACATCTCCGATGCGAGGAACACGACCAAGTAACAGCATGATAAGCCCGCCCAAGGTGTGATAGTGATGTTTTTCTTCTTCAGGTAACCGCGCCAGTGCCAGATGATCTTTTAATTCCGGCAAGGGGATCAGGCCATCGAGCAGCCAGCTGCCATCAGCACGCCGGAATGCCCAGTTGTCGGTGCCATCCTCCTGCTGGAAATCCCCCGCCAGTGCCTCCAGCAGATCCTGTTGGGTGACCAGACCTTGCAGCTCGCCATATTCGTCAACCACCAGCACCATGTGCTCGGAGTTGCTCCGAAAGTGGTTAAGCAATTCCAGGCCATCAAGGGTTTCCGGCAGTAGACTGCCTTCCTGGGTCAGGGCTGCCAGGTCGATGGCCTCGTCTTTGATATAGGCCTGCAACAGGGTATTCACGTTGATGATCCCCACCAGCTCCGACAGGCTGCCATTGCAGACTGGAAAGAAGTTGTGACGGTATTCCACCAGTCGTTGCAGATTGACGGCCAGTGGTTGGGCTAGATCCAGATAGTGGATATCGCTGCGTGGCACCATCAGTGAAGAGAGGCTGCGTTCATCGAGCCGGAATACGTTGCGGACCATGGTGTGCTCATGATCTTCGATCACCCCGGCCTGTGAGCCCTCCACCAGCATGGCGTGGATCTCCTCTTCAGTGACATTGGCATTATTGCTCTGTTGCAGTCGCATTAACTGAAGCGTGGCGTTGGTCGAGGCAGATAACAGCCAAACAAAGGGGCGGGTCAGGGTGGCGAGCACTAGCATTGGCGGTGCGACCAGGCAGGCAATGCGTTCGGCATTGAGCTGCCCGAGGCGCTTGGGCACCAACTCACCGACCACGATGGACAGATAGGTGACGACCAGAATGACGATAACAGTCGCGAGCGGGCCGCTGCTCTGGGGGGAAAGCCCCCACCCTTGCAGCCAGAGTGCGAATGGCTGGGCTAGCAAGGATTCGCCATAGATACCGTTGAGCAAGCCGATACTGGTGATGCCGATCTGCACGGTGGAGAGGAAATGGGTCGGGTCTTCGCTCAGTTTGAGGACGATAACGGCAGAGTGGCTGCCTTCGTTGGCCATTTTGGTGAGTCGGGCTTTGCGGGCAGTGACGATAGCGATTTCTGACATGGCAAACACGCCATTGAGCACAATCAACCCTAACAGGATCAATATTTCCATACTGCAATAACACTCCTTGGATAGAACAGATCGCAGGCAGTGTAATGAATTTGGTGCAGTTGTGCTTGTGAAAGCGGCTGATCCGACACGTTAATTTTATCACCCTGCCACCGCTTGCGAGGGCTGGGAAAAGGGGCCTCCAGTGAGTAGGTGATCGGTGGCATGAAAAAGGGCGGGAAGGCCCGCCCTTGCTCATGTTCGGTCAGGCAAGCTTGCTTAGAACTGCTGGAACCAGCGCTGGATCTGGGCCGGATCCTTGCTTTGGGTCAGCGAGAGCATCAGCAGGATGCGGGATTTTTGTGGGTTGAGGGTGCCAGAGGCCACAAAGCCATATTTAGCATCATCGATCTCGGCATCCAGAGTGGTGGCGCCGGTTGGCACGCGGGCGGAACGCACTATGCGGATACCATCCTTGCTCGCCTGAGCTAGGGTATCGAACAGGGTGTGGTAGAGGTTGCCGTTACCCACGCCGGCACTGACGATACCGTCGAACTTGGCGTTCACCATCGCCTTGGCGGGCAGATCGGTGGCGTTGGCATAGTTGTAGACGATGCCCACTTGCGGCAGCTTGTCGAGCTTGCTCACATCGAACGGGGTCTTGCTGGTGTGCAGGCGGGCCGGAGTGCGCTGATAGTCGATCTTGCCGTTGTGGATGTAGCCCAGCGGGCCAAAGTTGGGGGAGGCGAAGGTCTGCACCCCGGTGGTGTTGGTTTTGGTGACGTCGCGGGCATCCAGCACGGTATCGTTCATCGCTACCATCACGCCACGGCCCTTGGAGCTCGGGTCGGAGGCGGTGACCACGGCGTTGTAGAGGTTGAGTGGGCCATCGGCACTCATGGCGGTGGAGGGGCGCATGGCACCGACCAGTACTACTGGCTTGTCGCTCTTGACGGTCAGGTTGAGGAAGTAGGCGGTCTCTTCCATGGTGTCGGTGCCGTGGGTGATGACGATGCCATCCACGTCATCCTTGGCCAGCAGCTCGTTGACCCGCTTGGCCAGCTTGAGCCACACCTCGTCATTCATGTCCTGGGAGCCGATCTTGACCACTTGCTCACCCTGCACGTCGGCCACGTTTTTCATCTCGGGCACGGCGGCAATCAGGGTTTCGATGGCGACCTTACCCGCCTCGTAGTTGGACTGGGTGGCCGACTGGCCCGCACCGGCGATGGTGCCGCCAGTGGCCAGAATATGGACACTGGGTAGGGCCATCGCCATAGGGGAGAGGGTCAGGCCAACGACGGCGGCGAGCAGGGTCTTGCGGATCGGTAGGGTCATGCGGCAAATCCTTCTGAGAGGGGAAATTGCAGCGATTTTGCGCTTTCTGTAGCGGTTTGTTGTGATAAAACTCACCAAAAGACAGGTGAGTACAGATTTTTAACCTGTTTTATACCTCTACAGAGATAAATTAACCTACTTGAAAGCCCTGGGCTTCGATCAGGGCGATCAGCTCGGCCTTGCTCAGCTCGCTCTCGATGACGGCCTTGCTGCTGGCGAAATCGACGGTAGCCGCAGCGACCGTGCTCTGGGCCAGCAGGGCTTTTTGCAGGCTGGCGGCGCAGCCACCACAGGACATGCCGGACACGGTGAGTTCGATGGTCATGGGATATCTCCTCTGTTGATAGGGGGTCAGCCTAAAGCTGCCGCCTCCGGTAAGGTCAAGGGGTCAGCACATCAATCCCGGGCGTTCATCAGGAGCGCCCCCACACGGATGGTTAACAGCGAGCCAAGCGTCGCGATGGCGATAATGATATTGACGGCCAGCACGCAGCAGCTTATTGGGTAGCGGCCAGCAAGATGGTGGCCAGTACGGTCTGCAGGGCACCCCCTACATGTATCAGAGGGAGGAGATCGGCATGACCAACCTCTGCGGCGAGCCGGTTGAGTTTGCGCTGCCAGCCGAGCGGTAAATAGCGGAAGGTCGGCGGCTGCTTGGCAACTACACCGCCGCCCACCTGGTGCGGATCGGTCACAACCTCTGGATCGGTGGCAGCACCGTGATTTGTCCCTGCGTCACCATAGGGGACAACAGCGTGATTGGCGCGGGCTCGGTGGTGACCAAAGACGTGCCAGCCAATGTGGTGGCGGTCGGTAATCCCTGCAAGGTATTGCGGCCCATGACAGCAGAGGAGTTGATGGAGGGGTAAGCTAGGCGGGTTTTACCCAAGGTAAAGGAGGGCGTGGGTAAGTCACCCCCTCAAACGAAAAATGCCCCACCGGAAGGTGGGGCATTTTTATAACAGCAACTAACGTGCCGGCGCGTGTTGATAGCCGCGAGCGTTAGATGGCCCAGCCACCGGCATAGAAGATCACCAGCGCCAGGGCGATGATGACGGTACCGATGTTGAGTTTCTTCCACTCGGCGGCAAACAGACGACCAATGACCAACGCGACGAAGCCCAGCATGATACCGGTGACGATGTTGCAGGTCAGTACGATGAAGACTGCGCACAGCATACCAGCCAGTGCATCGACCGAGTCGCTGAAGTCCAGCTTGGTGACGTTGCCCAGCATCAGCAGACCGACATACATCAGGGCCGGTGCGGTGGCGTAGGCTGGTACCAGATAGCTCAGCGGTGACAGGAAGATCATCAGCAGGAACAGCACGCCGACCAGGGTCGCGGTCAAACCGGTCTTGCCGCCGGCAGCGGTGCCTGCGGCGGATTCGATGTAGACAGCTGCCGGAGCACCACCGACTACGCCAGCGACCATGCTGCTGACAGAGTCAGCGGTCAGGGCTTTACCGCCGCTGATGATGTGGCCGCGCTCGTTGATGAGACCCGCTTGACCCGCTACCGCACGAATGGTGCCGGTTGCGTCAAACACCGCCGTCATCACCAGTGCCAGTACGGTGGGGATCACCACCGGATTGAGGGCCCCCAGCAGATCCATGCTGCCCACCAGCGAACCTTTTTCACCGGTCAGGCTCGGCATAGCGAAGAAACCCTGCCAGGTCACGTTCGGGTCGAAAATAAGGCCGAGGATGGAGATGGCGATAATCACCATCAGGATGCCGCCAGGTACCTTGCGACGTTCCAGACCGAAGATGGCCGCCAGACCTAACACCGTCATGATGACCGGGAAAGAGGTCACTTCACCGAGCTGCACTGGCAGACCGGCCCCTTCGTTCTTGATCACCATACCGACGCCGTTAGTGGCGATCAGCAGCAGAAACAGGCCGATACCGATGCCGGTGCCGTGGGCGATGCCAGAGGGGAGGTTATCGAGGATCCACTGGCGTACGCCAGTGACGCTGATCAGGGTAAACAGTACCCCCATCAGGAAGATGGCGCCGAGGGCGACCGGAATGCTCAGTCCCTGACCCAGCACCAGGCTGAAGGCAGTGAAAGCGGTGAGGGAGATGGCACAACCGATAGCCATCGGCAGCTTGGCCCACAGACCCATCAGCAGGGAGCCAAAAGCGGCGATCAAACAGGTGGCCACAAAGACCGGGCCCTGCTCAAAACCGGCGGCACCTAGCATATTCGGCACAACAATGATGCTGTAAACCATCGCCAGGAAGGTGGTCAAACCGGCTAACAGCTCCTGGCGCACACTACTGCCGCGCGCAGAAATGGAAAAATAAGAGTCCAAAAAGCTGCCTGTTCCGTTAGCAGCCATATCTTGCTTTGCCATAACTTATCCTAAAAGTGGGAAGGAAATCGTTTGCTTGAGTGGCGCGCAAAATAGCAAAAATTCGTGACAAATGCAGCGAACAACGGGATTTTTATGAATATTTATTTTTTTTGGGGGTTATTTGAGGCTTTATCTGAGATTTAGCTGATGAGGGGAGAGGGAAACATAAACACTTGATGAGTTGGTGGTGATGTAACGGTATGGAATAACAAAAAACCCGCCTAGGCGGGTTTTTTTAATTCTTGCAGAGCGTAAAGCTGGTGACGAAAGTCACAACAGCAGGCTCAGGCTTGAATTACAGACCAACTACGTTGGCTGCAGCAGGACCTTTCTGGCCTTGCTCGATGGTGAACTCAACGCGCTGACCTTCGTCCAGAGTTTTGAAGCTGGTGGACTGGATGGCAGAGAAGTGTACGAACACGTCTTTGCTACCGTCAGCTGGGGAGATGAAGCCAAAACCTTTTTCAGCGTTGAAGAACTTAACGGTACCGGTCATTTTGTTAGACATAATAATTTCCTTAAATAGTATTTAAATGCCACAAATGTGGCAAATGGTGATTTTTCGTCAGCAATACGTATGGGGAGCACTAAAGAAGGAGAATTATTTGTTAAGAATTATCCGAAGATAACGCTTACACTAATCACTGCTTTACTAAAATGACTGCCTAACATAATCAGGTCTGAACTGCCGAACCATCGAGATAGATTAAAACACGCTCTCATTTTTAAAGCAAACTTTATCTCGATATTAATTTTTTGTAACGAACGTTTGGTTGGGATTTTTAAGTAAAAGCTATCTATTTCAACCATATAGCTACTATATATTGAAAAAAGGTTGCTCGTAAGAGGAGGCGGTTCTGCTTTTTCTTTGCGGATCTCGCCAGCGTTGGCAACATTTTTCTAAAAAGTAGTCAGTTGACAGGGGGCTTGCGCGTCATCCCCCTCATATCAGGGACCTGAGCTGACTGCACCAAAAATGCAAACGCCCGCTCAGTACCAGACGTGAACGGGCGTTGCTAGCAAGCTGGGGCTTAGCGCTTGCTACGAAACTTGTTGCTGACTGAGTCGATCCAGCTGAAGGTTTCCGGTAGTACCTGATTTTTGGCGCGCTCTTTGGCTTTCTCGCGTGCTAGCTTGGAGGCTATCTTGGCGGCTTCAGCTCGGTCGGCCACAATTTTGAGGCGGCCTTCTTCGCGGATCTTGTTCCGCTCTCCGTTGGTCAGCTGGTGCTCCGCATTGGCTTGCGCCTTTTGCAACAACAAGGCTATTTCAGCTTTTTCAGCCTCGGTCAGATCTTTCATTTCCAGCTTTTTCACGGCGCGCTCCTGCGGCAGGGGGGTTAGACACCCTAACACAGTTGTGTCGATCACTTCTTATGCAATCGCCATTCCAGTGGTAAAAAGACCGATGATCTTCCTGTTTGTGGTGATTTCTCTGCAACATTCCCGGCCGTTTAACTCATGTGGGTTTATTGCCTGAGTGGTTGGCCCATTGCCAGGTCAGATTTGCTTGGAGCGAAGTGATGGTATGGGCATCTTGGTGGCGCTGATAGCGCATTTAACTTGCTACTCATAGGGTGGTTTGTGCCTATCTTGATGTCGATATAGCGGGATAGTTCAACATCGATATGCCGGGTCAACCGGTGATGCCTGCTCGGGTGAATACACTCTTTTTATCTCGCAATCATGGGGCTGGATCATGGTGTGAGGGCAGCGTATGCTGGGTTGGTGCATAGCTCTGCGCCATTGCACAAAGCGTATTGAAGTTGATGATTCGGATGGCATGCTGAAGCCTATGTGGATTCAGCTGTCTGGATAACATTTTTGGAGTTTGATGATGAGTAACAAAGAACATCACAACGGCAAAGATGCCAAGAAAAAACCGCAGCTGTCACTGAAAGAGAAACGCGAAGTAAAACGCCAAAAAGCCGATTTGAAAAATGGTGGGGCGATGAAGTAACCCATCTCACGGTGTTGTTTGTTTGGCTCCGGTATAAAGCCAGCCATCAATGGCTGGCTTTCATCTGTTTATGTTACCCAGTCTTTGCCAAGCATCAGCCATGCTGCGATATGGTGATACCACGACAGAAGGCTTCAATAAAAAGGCCCTGATTGCTCAGGGCCTTTTTATTAGCAGTTATTGACGTTTAGCCCTAGAAAGGGATGTCATCGTCGAAATCCATCGGCGGTTCGTTATAAACCGGCGGGGTAGACTGGGGCTGCTGGGCCGGACGGCCATAACCGCCTTGCGGTTGCTGCATGGTTTGCTGCGGAGCCTGAGTCGGGCGTGGTTGGCTCATTGGCTGCTGGGTTGGTGCGTTTTGTTGTGGCTGACCCCAGTTGCCTTGGGATTGACCGCCCATACCTTGACCTTGTCCGGCACCGCCTTGTGGGCGGCCACCCAACATCTGCATAACGCCATTGAAGCTGTCGACCAACACTTCAGTGGTGTAACGTTCCTGGCCGCTCTGATCTTGCCACTTACGGGTTTGCAGCTTGCCTTCTACATAGACTTGAGAGCCTTTTTTCAGGTATTCACCCGCTACCTCGGCGAGCTTGCCCATAAATACCACACGGTGCCATTCGGTTCGCTCTTTCTGCTCGCCGGTCTGCTTGTCGCGCCAGGATTCAGAGGTGGCCAGAGTAATGTTGGTCACAGCACCACCACTCGGCATGTAGCGTACTTCCGGGTCTTGCCCCAGGTTACCGATCAGAATGACTTTATTGATGCCTCGACTGGCCATAATCTCTCTTCCACCTTAATTTACTGGCCAGGTCGCAACCTGACCCAACACGACTAGATACCTGTTTTTTGCTATGTGTGGTGCTTGGCGTCCCACAGATGCATACCGCCTTCATAGTACCAGTTGCGAGGCGGATTGGCAGCATCCTTCACCAGCTTGATGCCGACTTGGTTGCTTATGAGCCCTTTGTGCGTTGAGTTACCAAGAGAGTGTGATGAATGTGGCTGGCTTCACATTTTTGCTATTTATGCTTGTTATAGTGATAGGTTAAGCCAAAGGCTTTAAATAAAACACTTTAAAAACAATGCATTATTTTGTTTTTTCGAGTGGCTTCTCATACTTTTTTCATATTGTGCTCTCATGGCTACTTGGTAGACTCAGTTCGCCAGCTCAAGGTGGTTTACATGTTCAAGGAAGAGCACACAATGAACGCCGCGCGCCCTATCGTACTGGTTACAGAGAGTAATGTGCAGGCTTGCACATTTGCTGAATACCTTATCTCCCATTTGGCTTGTCCCATCCAGCTAGTCCACGAGGTTTCCCAGTTAGATCACTTGTGTGATGGCGCCATTTTTCTGATCGATCTGGACTATATCCGCGCGGGTCAGCAGCTTGGCTGGAACAGGGTGATCTCCGAACGATTTGGCATGGCCGCGACCGTGCTGCTGAATGCGCCTACCACCACAGATCGGGATCTGTTACTGATGTGGCCACAGATTTGCGGGCTTTTTTTTCGCCAGGACCCGCTCGAGCGGCTGGTCATGGGGCTGCAAAGAATATTGCAGGGTGAGTATTGGATGCCTCGCCATTTATTGTGCGAACTCGTCGAATACTATCGCCATGGCAATAGCTATTTATTGCGTAACGACACCCTGTTAACGGCCAGAGAGCAAGAGATCATCCGTTATTTGATGACGGGGGCATCCAATATTGAGATTGCTGACAGCTTGTTTGTCAGTGAGCACACCATCAAATCCCATCTCTATAACGTGTTTAAAAAGCTGAATGTAAAGAACAGGATTCAAGCGGTGAGCTGGGCGAAAGAGTATCTCGGTGCTCAGGATCCCCATTGATGAAAAGGCTGCGCAGGGCATTGTGGGTGGGGCTCGTTTGTGCTCCTTTATTGGGGCAGGCAGCCAATATTGACACGCCATTGGAGGGGATAAAGCCCGAGCAGGAGAACAACCAGCTGGATGTAGATGGTTTGGTGTTGGATCGTACCTTTACCCGTATCGGCCAAGGCTTTTATAACGAATTTACCCGCCTGCGCGATGATGAAGACCCCGATGCCAGAGAGAACCTCACGATTCATGAGCGCCCGAGCGCCCGCTGGGGAAGTCAGATCTGGATCACCTATAACCGCAAGGTGATTTTTAAAACGGCGCTTTCTCCTGGCCGCAATCAGCAGGAGCAGAGTGCCAAACTGGCTTGGTCGCAGGTTAGGCAGGTGCTTGAGCAGCAGCAACTTGCGACGCTTTTTTTGGATACCTTCGATTTGGAACATGATGAACTATAAGGATATTTTTCATGCGTGCCTGTCTATGGTTAGTTGCAGCCCTGATAACGCCGGCGCTCTATGCGTCGGAGCTTGTCTATCGCCCCATCAATCCCAGCTTTGGTGGTAATCCTCTCAACAGTGGTCACCTGTTAGGCACCGCCAATGCTCAGAATAATTACAAGGATCCTGCCAGTGGCAGTGGTAGTGGTGGCACCTCGGCGCTGGATCGCCTGACTGCCAACCTGGAGTCGCGCCTGATCAGTCAGTTGCTGGCCGATATCGGTAAAGATGGCAGTCAGAGTGGCAGCCTGGTGACTGATGACTATTCCATTGTTGTGGTTGATGAAGATGGCACCTTGATAGTTTCTATCACTGACCGACTGACGAACCAAACGACCAAGATCGAAGTAAACGGCTTGATTGCTGACTGAGGGTGCAATGAAACAACAACTGTTATTGGTGGCTGCGTTGCTGATGCTGTCGGGCTGTGCAACTCACATTGCGTCTCCTAGCGCCGATGAAAAAGCGACCTTGATGCCCCGTTCGATCTCTTATAAAGAGCTGATCAGTCTGCCTAAGCCGAAAGGAAAGATTGTTGCTGCTGTCTATGATTTTCGTGATCAGACGGGTCAGTATTTGCCTGCCCCTGCCTCTAACTTTTCCACGGCCGTGACTCAGGGTGGGGTGGCCATGCTGAGCACGGCATTGTGGGACTCTCAGTGGTTTGTCCCGCTAGAGCGGGAGGGGCTACAAAACCTGCTGACAGAGCGCAAGATAGTGCGGGCGGCCCAGAACAAGCCGGATGTACCGGGTAATAATGCCAATCAGTTGCCATCACTGGTGGCGGCCAACATCCTGATCGAGGGGGGCATAGTCGCTTATGATAGCAATGTCCGCACCGGCGGGGCGGGGGCCAAATATTTTGGCATCGGTGCCAGCGGTGAGTACCGGGTCGATCAGGTGACCGTCAATCTGCGGGCGGTTGATATTCGTTCAGGTCGCATTTTGAACAGCGTAACTACCTCTAAAACCATATTGTCGCAACAGGTGCAGGCCGGGGTATTCCGCTTTGTCGAATATAAGCGCTTATTGGAGGCCGAGGCCGGTTTCAGCACCAATGAGCCGGTACAAATGTGTGTCATGTCGGCGATAGAGTCCGGTGTTATCCGTCTGATTGCCAACGGGGTGCGGGACAATCTCTGGCAGCTGGCCGATCAGCGAGATATTAACAATCCTGTCCTGCAGGAGTATCTGCAAGATAACGCTCCCCTGCTTTAAGCCTTCCTTTTATATAAATGCCCTCCCTGGTGGAGGGCATTTTTTATTGGGGGGTCAATAAAAACGACTTAAGACTTTTAGCTCAGAGTCAGCGCCATATTTTTCATCTGCGGATCAGTAAAGTGCCTGATGGCTTGTTGCTGCCGAGCTATCGATACTTTGATCATATTCAAACAAGGCGATATTCCGATGAAATCCCTGCGTACAGCTCTCTTGTTGCTGATGCTATCGAGTGCCGAGTTACTCGCTGCCGGGCCATCGTCTTTTGATGAGTTGGCGATGGCCAGTGAATTGGCTCTGGGCTCAGAGATCAGTGGTAATCAGGCGCAGCTGCTGCAAATGGGGGCGGATAACCGACTGCAGATCACCCAGCAAGGGGAGCAGAATCAGGCGCTCGCGTTACAGCAAGGGTGGGGCAATGAACTGAGCCTCTCGCAAGTGGGAGAGGAGAACTGGGTTCATGCTGCCCAGTTGGGACAGGGCAACAGTGCCGAACTCTATCAGGCAGGTATCAATAACCAGATTTGGTTGTGGCAACAAGGCAGCGGTAATCAAGCCTGGATAAGTCAACAGGGGGTGGGTAACCAAGCCCGGGCAATCCAGCTGGGTGACGGCAATCAAGCCAGCATCGAGCAAAATGGTAACGGATTAGTGGCGACCGTTATTCAAGCGGGGGCCAATCAGCAAGTAAACATAGTTCAAACCAACTGAGCTCAGGCTCAACCATTAGCACGAGAGGGACATCATGTTTAAAC
This sequence comes from Aeromonas sp., assembly GCA_051651505.1. Classification (GTDB taxonomy): domain Bacteria; phylum Pseudomonadota; class Gammaproteobacteria; order Enterobacterales; family Aeromonadaceae; genus Aeromonas. Next base: position 2,597 of record JBOFSK010000333.1, on the reverse strand, counting down.
ATACAATTATTGCCTCCGCAGTTCTTCTGGCGACCAGCACGGCGTGGGCTGCCTCAAATAACAACCAAGCCGATGTAGAGCAATACGGTAATGGTAACTCTGCCGAGGTTATACAGGTCGTCGGGAGTGCTTCCAATAAGGCTAATATTTATCAGCAAGGTGATTGGAACAAGGCTAAGACCGAGCAAGAAAGTACCGCTAGGTCTATCGCCAATACCACCCAAGTTGGCTTTAATAATCAAGCCAATATTTTGCAAGCAGACAAAGCCAATAGATCTGAGGCTACGATAGAGACTGTTGGTAATCATAATAAAGCCGACATTACCCAAAAGATTGAAAATGGTAAAGCCGATGCAACCGTGCTGCAGCACGGCGATGCTAACCAAGCAACCATTATTCAGAACAATGCCGATATGGCTAGCTCAACCATTAACCAATACTCAGACCATAATACGGCCAAGATAGATAATTACTGGTCAGACAAAGCGAACGCCACTGTCACCCAAGGCGGGGCGGGCAGCCATCATGCGGAAGTTAACCAAAAAGCCTCTGACGGTGCTGTCGCTGAGGTGCATCAGGGTGGTTATGCCAACCGCGCAACAGTGGATCAAAATACCGAGAACTATGACTACCTGGCCTCTGAGGGCACTTCTGCGACCGTGCTGCAATATGGTGATCTCAATATGGCGAGTGTTACCCAGCGCGACCAGAATAACGTCGCCCTGGTGATACAAGATGGTGACTCAGGTAATTACACTGTTAGCCAAAAGGGATCTGCTAACGATAAAGGCAACCATGCTGACGGGTATCAGGCTGGTTATGCCGAGACCGCAGAAGTGAGTCAGGATGGGGAGCGTAACGAGGTCACTACTGTTCAGCTGGGTCAGTATGATACTGCCAAGGTGACTCAACAAGGGGATGGCAATACCGGGAAGGTCTTCCAGGACGTTGGCAGTCATAATTCGACCGTCACCATAGCTCAAAATGGGACTGGCAATTACGCTGATGGTGCAACCTATCAAGGGGCATATAACACAGTGACGTTGACTCAATCTGGGCATTATAACCGTGCAACTGGCTATGCTGGTGGTGGTGATGGTAACGAGGTCACGGTGACCCAAACAGGTTTATCCCACGAGGCGACAGCGGGAGCATGGGGCGGCGAAAACGACATCGCCATCACCCAGCAAGGCGTTGATAACAGTGCGACAGCCTACGCGACAGGTTATGGTAATCAGATCACGGTGAATCAAAACGATAGCTCCAACGTTGCTTCTGCTAACTCCGTTGGCAACTTCAATACCATTCTGATTAGTCAGGGTAATTAATAATGTTATTCAAGGGCCTGCGGGCCCTTTTTTTATGGAGCCTGTATGGTTGGCTCTGGTTTGTACCACTGCATGCCGCCAACCCGGAGGAGGCTATGCCGATCAGTTTATCCCTTAATATGGCGCAGGGTGAGCAGGGGGTGTCGCTTACTCCAACGCTGATCAGTGAGCGCGCGATGACCATCACTTTTACGCTAATGGTACACAGCCAGGGGGCGTCTGGTCGTAGTTCGCAACAGCAGAGTAACGGTATGACGCTGTTGGCCGGTCAAGTCAGAGAGGCAGGTAATATTCGGCTCGGGCTGCGCTGCCCTTATCGGGTTGAAGTGACTGCCCAGGTTTGGCAACACGGGCAACTGCTGGTAGAGCAAAAGGAGTTGATAGATTGCCCCACCTGATGGCGCGTTCGCTTAAAAGCTGTCTATTCATCCAGTAGTCGCTATGCCATACTGACTCGCTCAGGTTTCTGTATCGAGCGTGCAACAAGATGGAAAAAATCGTGGTCCGGGGTGCTCGCACCCACAACCTCAAAAACATCAATCTGATCCTGCCCCGCGACAAGTTGATCGTGGTGACCGGGCTCTCCGGCTCCGGCAAATCCTCGCTGGCGTTCGATACCCTCTATGCCGAAGGGCAGCGTCGCTATGTGGAGTCGCTCTCTGCCTATGCCCGCCAGTTCCTCTCTTTAATGGAGAAGCCGGACGTCGACCATATCGAGGGGCTTTCACCGGCCATCTCGATCGAGCAGAAGTCTACCTCCCACAACCCGCGCTCGACGGTCGGCACCATTACCGAGATTTACGACTATCTGCGGCTGTTGTTCGCCCGGGTCGGTGAACCCCGCTGCCCGACTCACGCGATCCCACTTGCCGCCCAGACTATCAGTCAGATGGTGGATCAGGTGCTGGCCCAGCCGGAGGGCAGCAAGCTGATGCTGCTGGCCCCGGTGGTGCGGGATCGCAAGGGGGAGCACAGCAAGCTATTGGAAAATCTGGCGGCGCAGGGTTATATCCGTGCCCGTATCGACGGCGAGGTGTGCGATCTCTCTGACCCTCCTACGCTGGAGCTACACAAGAAGCACACCATCGAGGTGGTGGTAGATCGCTTCAAGGTGCGTGAGGACCTTGCCCTGCGTCTGGCTGAATCGTTCGAGACGGCGCTGACCCTCTCCGGCGGCATCGTGCTGGTGGTACCCATGGACGGGGAGGAGGGGGTTGCCCCCATGACCTTCTCCGCCAACTTCGCCTGCCCGGAGTGTGGCTACTCCAT
>JBOFSK010000332.1:0-3153 GCA_051651505.1 Aeromonas sp. | reverse complement strand
GTGAGCCTGTCGCTGGGGTGGGATGCCAAGAACCAACTGGAAAGTGCCGGGCTCGCTCCCGAGTGGCACGAGTACCCGATGCGTCACGAGATCTGCCGTCCGCAGCTCGATGATATTCGCCGCTGGCTGCTGGCCCGTCTCGGCGCCTGATCTGCCTCAAAAGCAAACGGCCTGCAATTGCAGGCCGTTTTTTATGACGATGCCAACTGGTGGGTCAGCCCACTTCCCGGGTCGGCGGCGCCTGCTCCCGCAACATGCCCTGACTGCGGTAGGGGATCACCGCCAGCTCGCCCTTGCGCTGCACAATCTCGTAATACTGTGGCAAATTGAAATTGATAAACTGTCCATCATCGCTGAAACGCTCGTGGCTAGAGGTGTAGAAGCGATTCACCCCGACCACCAGTTCATCCTTGTTGCCAGCGAAATGCTGGTAAATTTCCACCCGATTCGCCTCATCCAGAATGTAGATATGGGTGCCTGCATCCCGGGTGTCAAAGAAGAACTGCACCAAGCCTTCGCTGGCATAGGCATCGACGATGTTCGGCAGATGTTGGCTGTGAGTTTTGTCGAGCCGCAGCGGCAGGTGATCCAGCTTGTTATGGGAGATATGACGATAGAAGTCGATGGCGTTCTCCAGCTTCTTGACCGATACCCCCCGTCGCTCAAAGAAAATACCGTACTTCTCTTTACCCAGCGCCATGGTCTTGACCAGTTGCGGCTTATCACGAGCCAGGCGCAGGTCGATACACTCCGCCACCAGGGCCTGAAAGCGGGATCGCACCAGTGAGCGAAAGTGCTGGCTATAGCAGAACACCTCGATCATCTCGGGCGCAGCGGCATCTTGATGCATTTTGCCAAGAATGGTGGTCAACGCATCCACCACTGCCTGCTCCCCCTGAAAATGGAGGGTTCGGATCTCGCCCCAAGAGTTGCGATAGACCAGATCCACCGAGCCCACCAGACACTCTTGGGTGCGACCGAACGAGAAAACGTCCACTGTGTTGGCATCAAACTCGATCACTTGGCCAACCCAGTGACTGGTCGGGTCCATCTCCAAATTAAGAAAGATAGAGAGCTGACGGATCTCGCACGGGCGGCTAAGCGCCAGGTTGGTAGCCAGTGGATATTTGTCGGGGAAGCAGCGGGCAAGATCGTGGCAAAAAAGGTGCAAATTATCGATATGCAGATCCGACCCCTGATTGAACAGGTGCACCTGCGATGCCGGTGTCAGCAGCTCGTTGAAATAGGCCCACGCGACCAGCTTACTGATGTAACCGTTAAACTCGAGCGGGGCCCGGCCAATGATGTCAACCGGTTCCAGTGAATGTTTATAGAGGTACCAACCCGCACGATTGAGACGACCCTGAGGCACCTGCACAATGCTAAGGTCCGGCTCGCTCAGATCCGGCGCGATCTTGAGGTTGATCCGCTGCACCTTGCCCGGCAGGCTCTCGAACGCAGCATAGAGTTTGCGCGACAAAATGCCGATATCTTCCGGGTTGATCGACTCGCTGATGTTGTTGCGGCGAGCGAACTGGATCAGGTTGCGGTAGCTCTGCATCAGCGCTTCCAGCAGCTCGGCATGGGCAATCTTGACCTCTTCGATCTTCCACTCATGGCGGTGATCGAGCCGATAGATCTTCTGCTGATCCCAACCCCAATAAGAGACCAGCTGGCGCATCTGCTCGCGACGCCAGGCCGGTGAGTGATCATCTTGTGGGTGACTCAGGCCATCACACACTTTGAGATAAAAGCAGCGGCGCACCAGATCGAGGCGCGCCATGTCACCGATAGATTTGAGGTAGTTGGTGACCTTGTCCAGCATCAGGCAGTAGTTGTCGAGACGATAGTGCATCCCCTCGTTGTGCTGGAACCAGTCGCGGCTGGTCATCGACAGCAGGCGCGTGTTGGGATACTCGTGAGAGTAAGCTTCCATCAGCACCGACTTGAGTACTGCCTTGTAGGGGGAGTCGATCCCCTTATAGAGCTGCCACAAGGCAGAGCCGAAATACTCCTCCGCCGGGATGCGATCAAAACTACCCAGATCGAGCCAATCGTCCTGCTTGAGCTTGCCACTTGCAAACAACCCGTTCACATAGCTGTCGTAGTGGTCGTCACATTCGACAGGAACCAGATACCAGACCAGGCGCTTGCCCGCGATATGCATGGCGCTGCGATAGAACTCGTCGAGCAACAGCAGGTGCTGGGCACTGCCACAACTTTCCCCCTGCACCTGGGCATCGTTGGTCTGGCGGAACTTGTCTTCCGGGATCAGGAAAAAGTTAAGATCGACCCCCCGCTGTTCCGCCCACTTGGAGAGCTGCTGACACTTGCGCTCCAACAGATCGAGCCGCTCCTGTGACAAGCCCGCCACATGGCAAACCCAGATGTCGAGATCCGAATGGCAGCACTGACCGATGGAGGAGGTGCTGCCCATGGAGTAGAGCCCTTGAATGGCCCGGTCGTGGGTCGTGAGACCGGCTTGGCAGTTGGCGTTTTGACAAAGATCATCGATGAATCCTTGCTGCTCGCGCGTAGCGCAAAAACTCCAGATACCATGGGGAACATCGCCAGATACATAGCCTGGCAGCAAGGGGTGATTGAAGTGCAGCATAACGGGCAGCAGTTGGAATACCTGCTGTCCGTAGCGACTCATGAGGCCTAACGCCCGTTGCGTCTTGAGACGGGTAATATCGTCATAGCGCGCAACCAGCGTATCTATGTGTTCCTGCAATGCCCTGCCTATCACCAAGGTGAAAAATGACCCACCAAAACAGGCGCGCGTCATCAAAGTGTGATCATGTTAACAATGCCAACTGCAGTGGTAAACACACCTACCGCGAATCTCCTGATAATTTCTGGTATGACCAGATTCAGTATCAGCGGATATCTTAAAACAATAATATTTTCAGTTATTTAAGATCTTCAGATTGATAAATGAAAATCATTTTTACCCCGCATATTTGAGCCATCCCGCGCTTTTACCGGCCGCGTCATGAAAGCGCGAGCAAAGGGTGGTAATATCGATTTCCTTCTAAAAATGAAACAACTGATTGATATGGCAGCCCGAACCCTGAAAATTGCCACTCGCAAGAGCCCGCTGGCCCTGTGGCAGGCCAACTTTGTCAAAGACCGGCTCGAAGCCCTGCACCC
>JBOFSK010000331.1:0-1168 GCA_051651505.1 Aeromonas sp. | reverse complement strand
AAGCGCCAACATCCGACCGCGCGCCATCACTGCTGGGCCTTTGTGGCGGGCGCGCCGCAAGATAGCCAAGTCTATGGCTTCAGCGACGATGGTGAGCCATCCGGTACCGCAGGTAAACCCATGCTTGCTCAGCTGATGGGGTCTGGGCTTGGTGAAATTTGTGCTGTGGTGGTGCGCTACTACGGCGGCATCCAGCTTGGCACTGGCGGTTTGGTCAAAGCTTATGGCGGTGGGGTGGGGGCTGCGCTCAAGCAGCTTGTTACTGAACTCAAGGTGCCGCGTACGCCCTCCTTCATTTATTGCGATTACGGCGACATGGGGGTGGTCGAGTCACTGATCAACAGTTATCAGGGTGAGCTGCTGATGGCCGATTACGGCGAGCAGGTCATCCTGCAGGTGGCGTGGGAATCCGCCACCTGGGCCCACGTTGATCGTGAATTAACCGACCGAACTCATGGCCGGGTATCCCTCAGGCCTTTCGATGGCTAGAATCCATCGCTCTTTAATTGGGGAAAGGGAGCTGTAATGCGCATCCTGAGCATTATTCGCATTGTAGGCCTGTTGATTGCGTTGTTCAGTTCGACCATGTTATTGCCTGCTTTGGTGGCGTTTGGCTATCGAGATGGCGGTGGTATCGAGTTTGTCAGTGCATTCGCGATAGCGCTATTACTCGGGGGGTTGCTTTGGCTGCCAAATAGGCATCACAAGGGTGAGATGACCTCCCGAGAGGGGTTTCTGATCGTTGTGTTGTTCTGGGCGGTACTTGGTAGTGTAGGGGCCTTGCCTTTTTTGCTCGGAGAGGTGCCTGATATGTCCCTCTCGGAAGCCTTCTTTGAATCATTTTCCGGTTTGACCACCACGGGTGCGACCGTCTTGACCGGGCTTGACAGTTTGCCCAAGGCATTCCTGTTTTATCGCCAATTGTTGCAGTGGCTAGGTGGTATGGGGATCATCGTCCTGGCGGTGGCTGTCTTGCCGTTGTTGGGGATTGGGGGGATGCAGCTGTATCGTGCCGAGATCCCCGGGCCAGTAAAGGACAGCAAGGTGACACCACGGATTGCCGAGACGGCCAAGGCGCTCTGGTATATCTACCTGGTGATCACAGTGGCGTGTGCCTTGGCGTTCTGGGCTGCGGGCATGACGTTGTTTGATGCTATTTGTCACTCTT
>JBOFSK010000330.1:0-1263 GCA_051651505.1 Aeromonas sp. | reverse complement strand
TACGTTGCGGCAATCGCGGCGTACCACGATGCAGTGGACGGCTCGTCCCTGGGGAAGCATCACCTGGTCGTCAGGTTCCTGAAAGGTGCGAGGAGGATGAACCCTCCTAGACCGCACCTCTGCCCCTCTTGGGACCTCGCCGTGGTCCTCCGTGGCCTACGGGGAGCCCCCTTCGAGCCGCTGGGTTCAGTCGAGTGCCGACTGCCCCGCAGTCCGGGCTAGGACGGAGTAGTCCGTGACTGTGCTCCGACCGGGGTCTCCTTCGCCCCCGTCGGTTGTGGCCATGTCTCAGTATTTCACGGCCACGGCCGTTTTCCCCTTAAATATCTATAGCCAGAATAGGTATTCCTTCAATCGTTCCACATGACTAAGCCGTCATGGCTCCGCCCCCCGACTCTGCTACCGCAACCCTGTTGAGCCCAAAAGTTGGCCTCCGGGGCGTCGGGCAGGTTACGTGATTGAGTGCATTTGTCCTGGCACGCTTGCCTGCCAGCATTTGTCCTCTCGCGTAACGCGGCTTCGGGATTGTGGCCCTTTCCATGGGTGTTCCCATCCATAACGTCGTAGAGAACGACTGAAAGGGTAACGTCTAGGTTACGTACGTAACCCACGTTCCCTGAAGGAGGGAACGGAGACGTTACGCTCCTTGCCACAATCCTGGGGCCGCGCTGACGCAGAGCCACGGCTCGGCTCCTCAGCATAAAACCTGATGAGTGTATGCGCGCCGCCATCTTATATACCCGTATGTACGGGGGAGTGGCGCTGCACGCAAAACACTCGCCAATTTCATTGGCCTTTTTTCAATAGCTCGGAGATGATAGGTCACAAGCATGTTCCCATCCGTAACGTCTCCGTTCCCTCCTTCAGGGAACGTGGGTTACGTACGTAACCTAGACGTTATAGTCCATGTATGGTTACGGAGTATCTCCGTGACACCTTTATTTGCCAATCTTCATCTCCATCCTGAGCAGCGACTAACCGTCTTTGCCGTAAGTGGCAAAACCCATGCTAACACACTCTTTACGAATTCAAATGTTGCCGCTTAAAGAAACAACATGTTTTACAGCAGGAAAACTGAACGCTCATTGGCTCTCGCCTGCTTCGTCACAGCTTGCAACATGCCGTGTTTCTGGTGAGGTGTGTTTGAAACAGAAATGTGCGCCTTCATGGAGTGGATCGGGATAATAATCTGGATAATATTTTCAGTGATTATTAACAACTTAAATTCTGCTCTACACCTCATACAAACCTACTGTATTCCAC
>JBOFSK010000329.1:0-1995 GCA_051651505.1 Aeromonas sp. | reverse complement strand
TCCAACCCGCATCCGCAATACTCTTATTCAGTCCAGACTTTGCCGCTTGACGATTCGGAAGAAACTTGCCTGTTTCGTCTTGTTTGGGTTTGGCGCGTCTAGACATATTTTTCACGCTTAGATTCTCAACAAACACTACCTAGACGAAGTTGAGAGCCTCCGAGCTTCAGCCGGAGGGTGAAAACTAGAGTCAGGGCTTCAGCCCGCTGTGTTGGCTGTTTCTTCAGGCATTGAGAGGGCATCAATCCATTCCTCAATCAGGCTAGTAACTGATCTGTCTTTTAGGACAGCGTAGGCTTTCAGCTTTTCCAATCTTCTTTGAGACAACCGAATATGCAAGTCTTTTTCTTTCATTGTGAACACATTGCAAACATGATTTTGCTATAATAGCAGATAGGAGGTGATGCAATGTACGGCACAATTCAAGTCAAAATCAATGTTTCAGATGAAATCAGGGATTACCTGATTTATCAATGCCGTCAGTCGAATAGTCTGATTAACTCGGCTATTTATCACATCAAACAGGCGCACTTTGAGGACTGTCCTAGAAGTGAGTTCTTTACGGGAGATGAGTTCAGATCAGGGTTCAGTCTGCAACGGGTTAAGACCGCAAAGTATGCGGATCTCTGCATGAACTTCAAGGGCAGTCCAAATTACAAAGCGCTAGGTGGGCAGTCTGCACAGCAGACACTCAAATCTGTTGCAGAATCATTCACCAGCTACAACGGCATCCTGACCAACTTTTTCAAAGGGGAAACCTCTAGACCGAAGATGCCAGGATATCGCACCAAAGGCGGTTTAGCCCCTATTGCATACCCTGTTCAGGCAGTACAGTTTGATATCGAATCAGGGCGATGCAGGTTGCCTGTCAGCCTGGAGATAGGCGCTGATGTTAAAGAGTTGATGGGAATCAAGGAAATCTGGATCAACGGATGCACGGGCATCAAGATTAGCCAGATCTGCGAAGTCCGTATTCTGCCGCGAAACAATGAACTCTATGCTGAGTACGTCTATGAGTATGGCAATCAAGGCGCGTCTTGTTCATTGGCGTTAGACCATACCCAAGCATTAGGGATTGATCATGGCGGCGACAATTGGCTCACCTGTGTTTCCACTTTGGGCAAGTCGTTCATCGTCGATGGTCGCAAACTCAAGTCAGTCAATCAGCTTTACAACAAGCGGGTTGCATCCATCAAAGAGGGTAAGGCTCAAGGCTTCTGGGATGACCAATTAGCCGCACTCACGGAGTCGCGCAATCGGGTGATGCGAGATGCCATTCATAAAACAGCTAGATTTATTGTCAATTACTGCTTAGAGCATCATATTGGCATGATTGTGTTTGGCTGGAATGAGCGTCAAAAAGACGGCTCAAACATGGGCACTCGAAATAATCAGAATTGGGTGCAAATTCCCACAGGACGGCTCAAGACTCGGATACAGCAACTCTGTGAGGCTGCGGGTATTCAGTTTGTTGAAACCGAGGAATCGTATACCTCAAAGACTTCTTTTCTTGATCATGACTTCTTGCCAACATTCGGTGAAAAACCCGAAAGCTGGAAGCCATCAGGCAAGCGAGGAAAGAAGGGTGATGGTATTGGGAGAGGTCAATATAAAACCGCCCAAGGTAGTCTGATCAATTCAGATTGCAATGGAGCAGCAAACATTATCAGAAAAGTAGCAACACAGCTAGGCATCAGTCTAGCCAAGGTTGGTAGGGCAGTTTTGAACCTGCCGAAACGATACGACTTATTCAAGAGCTTGAGTAAAGCATATCGTAAGCGTTGCGAAGCGCGGATTCTATCCGCCGTAGCAACATCCGCTTAGAATCCCCCTTTTTCAAATGGGGGAGAGTTCAATGTGGGTTTTGTTTGCCAAAAGGAGAATCTTAGGTTTGACTCGGAATCGGTCAGATCCATATCGGTCAGATCCATGACAGAAATGTCTGGGTTGAGTTTTTTGTTTAATTCGGTTTCGACAAACGCACAAACTGTTGAA
>JBOFSK010000328.1:0-7029 GCA_051651505.1 Aeromonas sp. | reverse complement strand
AGGTATTCAAACGTATGGTTAAGCAGGCGAATCAAAAGTCAATTCGTCATGGCAAAATCTTCAAGTATGGTTACGAAGTACCTAGAAGCTATGCCGATGCAATGCGTTTGGACAAAGAAAGTGGTCAACCTCGCTGGTTAACGGCAGTAAAGACCGAATTAGAACAAATCATGGAATATCAAGTGTTCGACGATCGCGGAAAAGGAGTACGCATACCTCACGGGTACAAGATGATTCGTTGTCATTTTGTATTCGACGTCAAGCACGATGGACGCCACAAGGCGCGCTATGTTGCCGGTGGACACATGACTGATCCACCATTGGATAGTGTATACTCTGGAGTAGTAACACTAAGAAGCCTACGATTGTGCATATTCTTGGCCGAACTCAATGGCCTTACACTGTATGCAGCGGATGTGGGAAACGCTTACTTAGAAGCGAAAACTAAAGAAAGAATCTGTATAATTGCGGGACCCGAATTTGCGATCTTCGGTTTAGAAGGACATGTTCTGGTTATAATCCGAGCTTTATACGGATTGAAGACTAGTGGCGCACGTTGGCACGAAAGGTTTGCCGACTCCTTGCGAGAAGAAGGATTTACACCTTGCAAGGCCGATACCGATGTATGGTTGCGTCGCGTCAATGACTACTACGAGTACATATGCGTCTATGTGGACGATTTGGCTATGGCCATGAAAGACCCAGCAGCATTCTGTGAAGTACTCAAGAACAAACATGGTTACAAACTCAAAGGAGATGGTCCACTTAAGTACCACCTTGGTTGTGATTTTGGCCGTGACCCCGACGGAACGTTCTACTACGGACCTTTCAATTATGTCGAGAAGATGATGGATACCTACGAGCGCTTGTTTGGTGAGAAACCAAAGGGCGTAACCTCACCTTTAGAGAAGGGTGACCACCCAGAACTGGATACAAGTCCAGAGGTGGATGAACACAATAGATCAATTTACATGTCAATGGTTGGACAGTGTCAATGGTTAATCTCGTTAGGGCGATTAGATATCGCAGCAGCCATCATGACTATGTCGCGTTTTCGCATTGCACCTAGAGAAGGACACATGAAGCGTATGAAGAGAATCTACGGCTATCTAAAGATGTATCCTAAAGGAGCAATTCGCGTGCGCACAGAAGTACCCAACTACGAGACTCTCAAGGAAGTTGAGTATGATTGGACTACCATCTATGGCAATGTCAAGGAAGAGTTACCTTATGACATGCCGGAACCTCTCGGAAAAATGGTCATCACAACTACGTATGAAGATGCCAATCTGTACCACGATTATCTCAACGCGAAGAGTGTTACAGGCATCTTACATCTGGTCAATCAAACTCCGATCGACTGGTATTGTAAGCGACAAGCTACAGTCGAAACTACAACCTACGGTTCAGAATTCAATGCTGCACGGGCAGCTACAGAGCAGATTATGGATTTGCGATACACATTAAGAATGTTAGGAGTTCCTATAGGAGATTCCTACATGTTTGGTGACAACCAGAGCGTTGTTACTAACAGTACAGTACCTCATTCAAAGTTGAATAAAAGACACAATGCTTTAGCCTATCACAGAGTTAGAGAAGCTATTGCAGCCAAGATTTTGAAGTTCTTCCATATAGAAGGTAAGAACAATCCTGCAGATGTTTTAAGTAAGCATTGTGGACACCAAGATGCTTGGCCACATGTGAAGGTGCTTCTTTTCTGGCGTGGAGACACGTCGGTAATTCCAGACAAAGGGGAGTGACAGAAAGCAACCGGGAATGGACCCGGGATGGATATGAGTAAAGATATGGTTAAAGGAAATAATGAGGTTTGTCTGTCAACCGACAGGAACCCGATCATAGGTTTAACCCCGAGGATACGGGAATAATAAACAAGATGCCGCAATTAAGCGGGCATAATACGACGTGGAATATATTGGGTTGAAGCTTAAGCCCACAAAGGTGGTGACTTCCCCAGACATTAATAATTAGGCCTTTGGAGCAGGCATATTACAGCATCTACGGATATAATGACTCACAAATTAGAAAGGGCTAAATAAATCAGGCCCAAGAAACTTTTAGCGATTAAACTCTTAGTAGCACAAAACAAAGTTGCAAGAAAACCAAACCAATCTCGCCTCTCGTCTCTCGTACCGTAAGTTGTCGTTGTTGTTTTGTCCGGTACATCTGCCAATTGAGCAAACGCATCCGTCTGGTTCGAAACAGCCGGTGTGTCGTCTGTCAGATTAACAGTCTTGGTAGCTGAGGCATCAAGGAGGCTCGAAACCAAAAGCGCACCAGTGTTTGTGTTGTTGATTGTTGTCAACCACAACCCGAGTGTGAAAGAAGAACTGTGTGTGTCACGTTCAACAGACCTTGTCGTACGTCGTCTCGCGTCTGGACACCTTCGTATCACAGCCCACACTGACGAGTGTTTGGGAAAAGAAAAGAAAAGAATCGGAGCGTAAACAATCGTTCCATCCAGTGTGTGTTTGCACATCATCCACACAAGCACAAGACATTCGCGGCAGGTGGTTGCCGTCGCGTTTGTCGTCTACTACTAACACCAACCAACTCGGGCTCCGAGGAATCTGCAATACCCTCGGTGAGCGAGTATAAACAGTGGACACGCGTGGAGCGGTCAACGTTGCAGCGGCGTCCCTGGCATTTAATAGCCGGAAGCGAAAACTTGCCCCATCGGAGTGCAGAAGTAACTGGTGATCTGTGAGAACCGACTTCACGCTGCACGAGGAACTTGGAGCTGGGATAGCCAAAGACGGTCCGGTACACCAAAGTTTGAAGCTGCCAAGGGCCTCTATTGAACCAGCAATAAGCCCGAGGTAACGTACCAAAACTCGATTTGAAGCGAGTCTAAAGACACGGTTGTTTGCGGGCAAGAGGGGTTTTTAGGAGCGGCCTACCCTTACATCCAAAGGCCCCAAGAACAGAGTCACTTCGCAAGGCCCTCTGCTACTAAAGGCCGAAGACCAGAGTTACTACGCAAGGCACTCTCTACTAAAAGCCCAACGAATTAAGGTAAATAATGCCTCTTTCTTCCCGCAGTGCAAGAGCCGCCGCCAGAGCCGCCATCAATGAAGGGGACGGGAAGGATTCCAGCAGCTCAAGTCACAGTGATGTCGACGTCGAAATCGGTGCTGGGTTAAATGATGAGTCTACCTTTGTCCTTGATCATGTCCTGGAAGTTCTCATCGGCTTTCCCACTGATAGCCCGGTCAAGCAAAGTCTACTCGCCGCTGGTGTAACCGACATCATCGACCTGCTGAGTATGGATCCTCCCTCCATTGACCAACTGGAAACCACTATCGAAGACGGATCAACCACCCCCCTCCGTCTCATGGACCGTATAAAGCTGAAGCAGGTGGCTACTTTCCACCGCTCATTATCAGCTATGCGCAACACTGATTATTTATCAGCAGATGATTGGCTCTCTCTCTCTCCAACCGATTGGGCCCACTACCGTGTCAACCAGCCATACTACCATGGCTTCCTTCCACGCGAAACTACCACCACTAATAGCACTGCCACTACTGCAGTTGCCGCAACCAATACTGCTCCCAACAGCGAAGCAGAAATTACGTCCACGCACCGTACCAAGAAAGAAAACTTCACCTACGGCATTAAGAAGGATCCCGAATCATACCCCGTCTTCAAAGAAGGGCGTTTCTGGGATGCGTGGAACCGCGAACTAAATAGTAAAGCTAGTTTGCACGACGTCAGTAATGTTCTAGATGCCCATTATGTGCCTACTACTGCTGATGATATTGATCTTTTCGAAGTACAGAAGAAATTTATGTATGCTGTCTTCCTCAGCAAAGTACAAGCTTCCGATGCAATGACCATTGTGAAGCGCGAAAAGGATGCCCAAAAGTGTTACCAGCAACTCGTGCACAGATTTGAGAAATCCGCCGAGGCTAGTCTGGATGCACAGGCACTACTTGAGAAAATCCAATCCATTCGCCTAGACAAGTCCTGGCGATCTACACCCTCCAAGTTCTTGACCTATTGGGAGAACCAGACAGCCCTACTCGATGCGCTGACCGAAAACCCCGAAGAAATGTGGTCCGAGAAGGCACGCATGGCTCACTTGGTATCCGCTGTCTCTCCTAACAAGGAACTCGCTGCAATCTGGCAAGCGGACCTTATGGATCGAACTAAAGGAAAAGGTGCAATGACGTATTCGCAGTATAAAGAGCTATTAAAAGTTCGTGCTTATGCGTTGGATAATGAAAAGTCTACTTCGTCGCGTTCTGCCAATCAAGCTCAACGCGGTCGTAACAGTAGAAAAGGCAATACGAAATCTACGGAAGCCAACAATTCTGCCACAGCCACTAGTGCTAATTCCCAAACTAACTCCGAGAAACAACCACCTAAACTCGATGATGCAAAGTGGAAAAAGATGTCTCGTGAGGAGAAGGACAAGTACATCGCTAAACGGCGTGCTTGGTGGGACAAGCACAATGCGGCTCAAGGTAACAATAACACCAATAATAGCCAGGCCACTCGTCAAGCAAACACTGCTGAAACGACTACGCCCACCACTAGTACAGAAACATCGCAGCCCCCTCACACCGTGCAATTGCAACCAATCACTGTTGCAGCATCGGGCGTGATGCAAGCCGCGACGCAGAGTAACGATGCGTCGGCACTACGGCAAGTCTTAGCAAGTCGCACCGGCAACGGCCCGACTTCAGGCGACTACTATATAGCGAATGGTAAAATATATATGTCATTGAACACCATGCGCATGTACCGTACTAGTTTTGGATCCGGAGACCCTCCCCTTCGCGGCGCTCTCCTGGATGGTGGCGCAAATGGTGGCATGGCTGGCCGGGATCTGCGTATTCTTGAATATCACGAGCACGATACCGCTCAGGTCGTCGGTATAACGGGTAATACACTCGAAGACCTGCCTATTGTTACCGCGGCTGGACTCATTAAGACCACTACTGGACCTATTGTTGGTATCTTCCATCAGTATGCCTACCATAAACAGGGTAAAACTATACACTCTGTCCCACAACTAGAAGCTTTCGACTTAACAGTTGATTGTAGAAGCCGCAAGAAGGGCGGTTTACAACGTGTTACAACCCCAGATGGATATATGATCCCGTTGCACGTTAGAAATGGTCTGTCGTATATGGATATGCGACCGCCTAATGACTCGGAGCTTGAAACATACCCTCATGTGATGTTTACCTCCGACACCCCCTGGGACCCCAGTTGCTTGGATGATGAAACCAATCTCGATGTTGCTAATGATAACTTAGTAGCCGGGAATAGCACCGATGACTACTATCGTTCTCGGGTATCAGACACTGGGGAGGAAAACCAACGTATTATTGCAAATATAATGTTGGATCGTCTCAGAGACGATAACACGAGTGTCTTCGACCGAGAAGATACCGTGGATTTACTTGCAACCGAGATTCTCCTGGAAAACAACGCTCAAGAAGTGGGGAGAATTGGACCTGACTACGAGTCACTGCGTCCTTGCCTCGGGTATGCACCCCTAGAAGTTATAAAGTTAACTTTTAAAAATACTACTCAGTACGCGCGGAACTCAGTTCGCCTACCGTTTAGAAACCACTACAAGTCGCGATTCCCAGCCTTAAATGTCAAGAGGCGCAATGAACCAGTTGCCACGGATACCGTGTGGGCCGACATTCCTGCTATTGACAATGGAGCAACAGCGGCACAAGTTTTTGTTGGTCGGTACACGTATGTAACGGACGTGTATGGATGCAGATCGGACGCTGAATTCGCCGGTCTACTTGAAGATAACATCCGCCAACGGGGAGCCATGGAACTTTTGATAAGTGATGGCGCCAAAGCTGAAATCTCGAAGAAGGTTGTAGATATTCTGCGCATGTACAAGTGCGGAAACTACATGAGTGAAGCGAATCACCAGCACCAAAACTTTGCCGAGAATCGCATTGGAACTTTAAAAGACTGGACCAACCGAGTCCTAGATCATTCCGGCGCTCCTGGTTACACTTGGTTACTATGCCTAGAGTATGTCTCCGAGTTGTTAAACCATCTAGCAAATAAGAATCTCGACGGGCAAACGCCGTTAACAAAGCTTAATGGAGTTACACCTGATATCTCTGCATTCCTAGCATTTCACTTCTACCAACCGGTGCTCTATGCAAAGGACAACAGTTGGCCATCCGAGACACAAGAAGCCAGTGGACGATGGGTCGGTATAGCGAATAACGTCGGTGACGCACTGACTTATAAAATCCTTACCGATGACACCCAGAAGATTATCTTTAGGTCCGCCGTGCGTGCTCGGGATTCCAATGAACCGAATAATAGAATTGAAACTGTAAGCCCAATGGAAGAGGAAGGTACTAAACGAGGCATTATCCGATCAAAGGAACGACCTTTGCCGAATGTACAAGCCATCGAGTTCACCCCGGACGACCTTCTGGGGAGAACGTTCCTCGACCAACCAGCTGAAGACGGAACACGATTCCGAAAGAGAATTGCGGAAAAGATTGTCCAACGAGATGAAAATGAAGAGAAGGTTAAGTTCCTTGTCACTTTGCCAGACGGTGGCGAAGAAATCATAGCATACAATGACTTGCTCGACATCATTGGAGAGCAGTATGACGATGAAGCCAATGACCCGGACAGGCAGTGGACGTTCAAGAATATCTCTGCACATGAAGGGCCGCTTCTACCATCGCACGATAACTACAAGGGTAGTAAATATAATGTTCTAGTTTACTGGGAAGACGGTTCGTCGACCTATGAACCTCTAGACATTATCGCGAAAGATGACCCAGTCACTTGCGCGCAGTATGCACAAGATAACGGATTACTTGATCAACTTGGATGGCGCAGATTTCGTCGTCTAGTCAAGAACTCCAAGGTATTCAAACGTATGGTTAAGCAGGCGAATCAAAAGTCAATTCGTCATGGCAAAATCTTCAAGTATGGTTACGAAGTACCTAGAAGCTATGCCGATGCAATGCGTTTGGACAAAGAAAGTGGTCAACCTCGCTGGTT
>JBOFSK010000327.1:0-5649 GCA_051651505.1 Aeromonas sp. | reverse complement strand
GTATCCCTTACACCATGGTGTTGGTGGTGGTGATGTTCTTGCTGATCGTCGCCCAGATCGGCCCCTTCCCGGTGCTGATCACCTGTGTCGGTTATCTCTACTGGAGTGGCGACACCACCTGGGGCACCTTCTTGCTGGTATGGGCACTGATTGCGGGCACCATGGACAACTTCTTGCGCCCCTTCCTGATCAAGCGGGGTGCCGACTTACCGCTCATCCTGATTCTGGTGGGGGTTATTGGTGGTTTGCTGGCGATGGGGATCATCGGTCTGTTTATCGGCCCCGTGGTGCTGGCGGTGGGTTACACCCTGCTGGATGCCTGGATCAAGGAAGATGACCAACCAGCGACCGCTGCGGTTGAAGCGCCCAAGGCCCAATAACGATTCAGTAAAAAGACGATTCGGTAACAAGACGATTCAGCCATCAATTGCTGATGCAAAGAGCCGCCCATTGGGCGGCTCTTTGGTTTATTACCGCCCCATGTAGGTTCGATTAGCGAAGCGTAATCGGACGATCGAGATGCCGTTGCCTCAGCTGTCTTTGTGGGTCAGCAGCAGCCCGCCATAGGACAAATGCAGGTGGCCGCTATCGCGGGGGGATTGATTTACGCGACCGTCCGATTACGCCTTACGGCTAATCGAACCTACGGGCTGAACATTGAAGTAATAATCTTCTCCGCCTTCAGACGTAATGAAGCTGTAACCCTTCTCTGAGCTCGGGGTGGGCGGCTGCCATCCCCATCAGTTGTTCACGGACCACGGCATCGACGGCATTGATCAGTTTCTTCATGGCTCACTCCTTGGCTTGCCACCGCTCGGGTGGGCAAATGGTTGATGGAGCCAGTCTAACGGGATAAATCGGGAGAAAAATGACGGTCTGTTCGGTTCGGATTTGAAACAGCAGAGGGGATGTTGGTATTTCAATCTGAAACGGCACGGGGCAAACCTAGGGGAAATTGTAAGTGGCCTCACCGTCCCGAAAAGCCCAGGCCGCGCGATAGATATAGCAAGTGGAGCAGCATTCGTGACCTAAATTTCGCAGGCTGATAAAAAGTCACGTTCAGATTGTTTTGGATTGAGTGCTTATGTTCAACCAGAGGCGGCCGATATGATGAATGGCAGGAGGTGCCTTATGGATATATCAAGCTCTGCAAATGCGTCATTTGGTTCTGCGTTGATGACGGCCAGTTTGGCTAAAAAACAGCAGATCCAAGATGGCGAAACGTCATTAAAACTGCTTCAGACTGCAACTCAGCCAGTGCCGGTGCCATCGGCCAGTGGGTCGTTGGGAAGTCACATCGATATTCGTGTCTGACCCCAACGAAAAAGCCCCCATCCGTTGATGGGGGCTTTGTTATATCCGGAAGCCGGGGATCCCTTGTCTGATTCAGAGTGGGAAAGGCGCCGGTGCTTCAAAGGTCATTCGCTCGCCGCTACGGGGGTGGCTGATGGTCAGCATGGCCGCATGGAGATAAAGATGCGGCGCTGCCGCCAGTGCCTCCGGATGGGCATAGAGGTTGTCCCCCAGGATTGGGTGCCCCAGCTCCAGCATATGGACACGCAGCTGATGGGAGCGGCCGGTGATAGGGGTCAGCTTGATCAGGCTGTTGCCATTCTCCACTTTCAGTTTTTCCCACAAGGTCAGCGCATTGCGTCCTTCCTCAAAATCGACCTTTTGTCTCGGACGGTTGGGCCAATCGACACAGAGCGGCAGGTCGACCTGACCTGAGTCTGCCTCCGGCTCGCCCCATACCCAGGCGAGGTAGTGCTTCTCGGTTTCCCGCTCGCGAAATTGTCGGCTCAGCTCCCGATGGGAATTGGGGTTGAGGGGTATGACAATGACGCCAGTGGTGGACATGTCGAGGCGATGGGCTGCCGCCGCCTTGGGGTGTTGCTGTTTCACCCGATGCAGGACGCTGTCTTCATTCTCGGGACCGCGCCCGGGGACGCTCAGCAGGCCAGTGGGCTTGTTGACCACCATGATGTCCTTGTCCTTGAACAGGATCTCGAGCCAGGGTTCCAGCGGCGGTGAGTATTCAAACATAAATGTCTCGCATCAGAAGGTGGGGGCAAGCCCCCATCAGTTATGGGTAACCACAATCATAAAGGGCATGGCGTCCAGCCTGAGCCGGATCAACGCATGCCTTTTCGGTATCGCGTCAGTTATGAGTGACCACGATAATCAAGAGAGTGCATGGCATCCAGCCTGAGCCGGATCAGGTCATATCTCTTTAGTGCCGTGTCAGTTATGGGTGACCACGATAAAGCGGATTGCATCCAGCTTGAGTTGGGTCTGGTCAATCAAGTGGTGCAATTCTGCCTGCAGATCACGAAGGTAATCCAGTTCGCTGTCGCGCACGTTTGGATTGACGACCTTGAGTGCTTCCAGACGATCCAGATCCTGCTGCAAGGTCTGCGCCATCTGAGCACGAGCCTTGTCGACAATCCCCACTTTCAGCGCTTCGGCAATCGGCTGGCCCTGACCAATCAGGCCATGGATCACCGGCTGGGAAGCGGTGACCAGCTTGCTGCCAAGGTGGCGGTTGACCGGGGTCAGCTGGCGGTTGAAGGCATCGAACGCTACCTTCTCACCGAGGTTGTTGCCATTTTTGTCCATCAGCAGCCGGATCGGCGTTGGTGGCATAAAGCGGTAAAGCTGGGGATGTGCTGCAGACTCGGCGACGAAAATCAGCTCAAGCAGGATCGAGCCAACCGGCAGAGCCTTGTTCTTCAGCAGTGCCACTGAGGTTGCACCGATCTCGGAGCCGAGGATCAGGTCGATACCACCGCGCATCATGGGGTGATCCCAAGAGAGCAGGGCCATGTCATCTCGCGACAAGGCGGTGTTGCGATCGAAGGTAATGGTCATGCCGTCTTGCGGCAGGCCCGGGAAGCTAGAGACCAGCATATGATCTCCCGGGGTTAGCACCAGCGCGTTCTCGCCACGGTCATCCTGATTGACGCCGATCTCGTCGAACATCTTGAGGGCGAAGCTGATCATGCCGGTGTCGCCATCTTCGGCGGCTAGCTTGTCGACTAGGCGCTGGGCCGCGGTGCCACCGCTGGAGTGGATCTCCAGCAGGCGATCGCGGCCATGCTCCAGGCGGGCCTTGAGCGGCTCGTGCAGCTCGCGGG
This sequence comes from Aeromonas sp., assembly GCA_051651505.1. Taxonomy (GTDB): domain Bacteria; phylum Pseudomonadota; class Gammaproteobacteria; order Enterobacterales; family Aeromonadaceae; genus Aeromonas. The sequence continues at coordinate 2,515 of JBOFSK010000327.1, read as the reverse complement.
TCTTGACCAGCAGGGCCTCGAGGGTTGCCTGATCGCAGGTGTTGGCGGCCAGCAGCTCGAACAGCTCGTCACGCACCGCTTCAAACACCGGGCGGGCCGTCGGGCAGGTCTGCTCGAAGGCATCCAGACCATCGTGATACCAGAGCTGGAGGGCGCGCTGGGCAGTCCCTTCCAGATAGGGTACGTGGATCTCGACGGTATTCTGCTGACCGATACGATCGAGGCGGCCAATACGCTGTTCCAGCAGATCCGGATTGAGCGGCAGATCGAACAGCACCAGGTGGCTGGCAAACTGGAAGTTGCGACCTTCTGAACCGATCTCGGAGCAGAGCAGCACCTGAGCGCCACTCTCTTGCTGGGCAAAATAAGCAGAGGCTTTGTCCCGCTCGAGGATCGACATCCCTTCGTGGAACACGGCACCACGGATCCCTTCACGGGTACGGAGTGCCTCTTCTAGCGCGATGGCAGTAGCTGCTTCAGAGCAGATCACTAGCACCTTCTGTTGGCGGGCAGAAAGCAGCAACTCAAGCAACCATTCAACGCGGGGGTCGAATTGGGTCCAGCTGGCATTGTCGCCTTCAAATTGCTGGAAGATTTTCTCGGGATAGAGGTAGCGCAGGGCACGGGTTTGCAGATCGCCACCGTTGCCCCCCATCATGCCCATCACCTTGATAGCGGTCTTGTATTGATCCGGCAATGGCATGGGGTAGACGTTGAGGTGACGCTCGGGAAAGCCCTGAATATTGGCGCGGCTGTTACGAAACAGTACTCGGCCGGTGCCATGCTGATCCAGTAGTGTCGCAACCGCCTGCTGACGAGCGGCGGCATCAGTTAGGTCCAGCCCTTCCAGCTGGCTGGCGAGGATCTGCTGGGCTTCTGCGCTCAGGGTCTCACCATCCAGTAATTCCTGGGCGGCGCTGGCGACCTGGCCATAGGCCTGCTCTTCAGTAAGGAAGGTGTCGTAGTCGTAGAAACGCTCGGGATCGAGCAGGCGCAGGCGAGCAAAGTGGCTTTGGTGGCCCAGCTGATCCGGGGTAGCGGTCAGCAGCAGTACACCCGGCACCTGTTCGGCCAGCGCTTCTACCATTTCGTAGGCACGGCTGGGGGCATCGACGCTCCACTCCAGATGATGGGCTTCGTCGACAACCAGCAGATCCCACTCGGCTTCCAGCACCTGCTCAAAGCGACGACGCTTCTTCCGCAGGAAGTCGAGGCTGCAGATTACCAGCTGCTCGGTTTCAAAGGGGTTCTCCGCATCGGCGAATGCTTCGATGCAGCGCTCTTCGTCAAACAGCGAGAAGTGCAGGTTGAAACGGCGCAGCATCTCGACCAGCCACTGATGCTGGAGAGTCTCTGGCAGCAGGATCAGCACCCGATGGGCGCGGCCGGAGAGCAGCTGCTGATGGATGATCATGCCCGCTTCAATGGTTTTGCCCAGACCCACTTCATCGGCCAGCAATACGCGCGGGGCGTAGCGATGTCCTACTTCATGGGCGATATGAAGCTGGTGCGGGATCAGGCTGACCCGGCCTCCGGCCAGACCGCGGGTCGGATTAAGTCGGCGCTGGTGTTGGTGAACTAACGCCTCATAGCGCAAGGTAAAGCGAGACATCCGGTCGATTTGACCGGCGAACAGGCGATCCTGCGGCTTGTTGAACTTGATAAAGTTGCTGAGAAACACTTCCTTGAGGGTGACGGGCTCATCATTGTCGGTGCGTACACCTATATATATAAGCAGACCGTCTTTCTCCTGCACTTCTTCGACCGTCATGGTCCACTCTTCGTGAGTGGCAATCTGATCGCCCACATTAAAGCTGACCCGGGTAACCGGTGCCTCTTCTTTGGCATACATGCGGTTTTCGCCGGTAGCCGGAAATAACAGGGTAACCATGCGCCCTTCAACAGCAACGACAGTCCCCAACCCCAGATCCGTCTCTGTATCACTAATCCAACGCTGGCCAAGTGCAAAAGGCATTAAACTCTCCAAAGCTCAAGAGTGTGTGAATCGCAAAGGGGCGCTATGTTACCCGAAGGCGTGACCTCGATCACCATCACCATGCATATAGATGAGTGGATACTGAATTGCCACCCGCGTGCCCTGCTGTTATCAGGGTCCTGCGGGAAAAACGCTATCTAGAATAGGTGGATATAGTTATCATGAGCGTAATATTGTTCAGTATTCACCCTTATTGCGCAAATAAAGCGCAAGGCGGCTCAAAAAGCGAATTTAAAGCTAAAAACTGCTTGCCAATGTGATCCAAGTCTCTATAATGCGCCACATCGACAGGGCAAGCGGCAACGCAAACAGCCAAGTCGGTAACCTCGAAAAAGCCTTTGAAAATAAGGCTTGACTCGAGAAGGCGGTTGAGTAGAATTCCACTCCCGCAGCAACGAATGTTGCGTCGCTCTTTAACAATTTGAATCAAGCAATCTGTGTGGGCACTCACAGCATCGAGCATCAAAATTAATTTTTGATTTTCAATGTCTGGTGAAGTGACCAAGACGATTTCTTAGC
>JBOFSK010000326.1:0-9913 GCA_051651505.1 Aeromonas sp. | reverse complement strand
GTGGTAATATCGATTTCCTTCTAAAAATGAAACAACTGATTGATATGGCAGCCCGAACCCTGAAAATTGCCACTCGCAAGAGCCCGCTGGCCCTGTGGCAGGCCAACTTTGTCAAAGACCGGCTCGAAGCCCTGCACCCACAGCTGCTGGTCGAGCTGGTGCCCATGAGCACTCAGGGGGATAAAATCCTCGACACCCCACTGGCCAAGGTCGGTGGCAAGGGGTTATTCGTCAAAGAGCTGGAGACCGCCATGCTGGAAGGGCGGGCTGACATCGCGGTTCACTCCATGAAAGATGTGCCGGTCGAATTTCCCGAAGGGCTGTGTCTGCACACCATTTGCGAGCGGGAAGATCCCCGCGATGCCTTCGTTTCCAACCGCTATCGCGCCATTGCCGAGCTACCGCAAGGGGCTGTGGTCGGCACCTCCAGTCTGCGTCGCCAGTGCCAGTTGCGCGCCGCCCGCCCGGATCTAGTGATCCGCGACCTGCGCGGTAACGTCAACACCCGCCTCGCCAAACTGGATGCCGGTGACTACGACGCCATCATTCTCGCCGCCGCCGGTCTGAAACGACTGGAGATGGCACACCGGATTGCAGCCTTTATCGAGCCGGAACAGAGCCTGCCGGCCAATGGGCAGGGCGCGGTCGGCATCGAGTGCCGCCAGGACGATCTCGAGCTGCACGCCCTGTTGGCGCCGCTGGAGCACCTACAAACCCGGATCAGGGTGCTGACCGAGCGGGCCATGAACCGCGCCCTGCAAGGGGGCTGCCAGGTGCCTATCGGTGCCTATGCCTTGGTCGAAGGTGATCAGATCTGGCTGCGCGGTCTGGTGGGCAGCCCCGATGGCAGCCAGGTGATCCGTGACGAGATCCGCGGCCCGCTGGCCGATGGCGAAGCCCTCGGCGAGCAGCTGGCCCAACGCCTGCTGGCCGCCGGCGCCGACGAGATCCTGGCTGAGGTCTACCGCGCATGATCCCGCTGGTGGTGCGTCCGGCCGCTCAGGCCGCCGAGCTGACGCAGTTGCTGCGCCAGCTCGGTCATGCACCACTTTGCTGCCCACTGCTGGAAACCGTGGCGGGCAGTGAACTTTCACGCCTGCCCGACCTGCTGCACAGTGCCGACATGGTTATCGCCGTCAGCATCCATGCAGTTCATTTTGCACACGATTTTCTGTTGCAAACTGGTCAGACCTGGCCACATATTGAGTACTTTGCAATAGGTCAAGCCAGCGCAGATGCCTTTGCCGCCATCGGCATCACTGCAAGCTGCCCGGGGGATCCGCGCAGCGAAGGGTTGCTGGCCCTGCCCGCCCTGCAACAGGTTCATGGCAAACGGGTGCTGATCCTGCGTGGCAATGGCGGGCGGGATCTCATCGCCAGCACGCTGGCCTCACGCGGTGCTCTGGTGCACTATTGTGCGGCCTATGAACGCCACTACCCCGAGCTAGACGGGAACACATTGACCCACCACTGGCAGGCAGCGGGGCTGGACAGCCTGCTCATTACCAGTGGTGAACTGCTGCAACGGCTGCTGGAGCTGGTTCCCGCCAGCCAGCGACCTTGGCTATTTGACCGCCAGCTGGTGGTCCCCAGCCCGCGCGTGGCCGAGATGGCCAGCGCAGCGGGCTTTATCCATATCACGATTGCCCAAGGTGCATCCAACCAGGCCCTGACGGCCGCACTGGAACTGAGGAAGATGGAATGACAGAACAACAAGAATCCCAGGTCAAACCCCAGCCGACCGCTGTGGTCAATGGCAGCAAGAACCGCTCCGGTGCCGTACTGGGAGGGGTCGCCATCCTGCTGGCCCTTGCCTTGACCGGCGGTCTCTATCTGCACGGCCACAAAAATGCCGTGGCCCAGCAGGCCGAACTGGCCCAGCTCAAGCAACAGCTGGCGAGCACCCTGAGCAAGATCGACCAGATCAGCAGCAAGGATGCCGAGCAGCTGGCCGCGCTGGATCAAGCCCAACAGCGGCTGCAAGGGGAGATGCAGGGCCTACAGAACCGGGTACTGGATCTCAACGACAAACGCCCCAACGACTGGATGCTGGCCGAATCCGAGTATCTGGTACGGATGGCGGGCCGCAAGCTATGGCTGGAGCATGACCTTGTCTCCGCCATTACCCTGCTGGGCAATGCCGACGAGCGGATCAAAGCCCTCAACGATCCCAGCCTGATGCCGATCCGCAAAGCGCTGGCTGAAGACATCACCCAGCTCAAAGGGATGCCACGCATCGACCGCGAGGGGCTGACCCTCAAGCTGGCGGCCCTTGAAGATCAGGTCACGCTGCTACCCCTCTCCACCGTCAGTATGCCGCAGGCGGAGTCAACCGCCGATCAGGCTGTCAGCGCCAATCCCGACGAATGGGAAAGCAACCTGAAGAAAAACTGGGTCAAGTTCACCGAAAATTTCGTCACCATCCGCCGTCGCGATGGCGCGGTCGAGGCGCTGCTCTCACCGCAACAGGAGATCTTCCTGCGGGAAAACCTCAAGACCAAGCTGCTGCAGGCCCAGATCTCCGTCTATCGCGAGCAGCAGGGGCTCTATGAAGACAGCCTGGACAAAGCCCAGCGCTGGCTGACGCAATATTTCGACACCGACAACAGCGCCACCCGCTATATGCAGGGCGAGATCGACAAGCTCAAAGGCGAGCAGATCCAGATCGATTATCCGGCCCAGTTCAAGGCTCAGGCCATGTTGGAGCAGGTACTGACCGAACGCCTGCAACGCATTCTGGCCGGCAACTAAGGAGGGCACCATGATCCGTATTATTATTCTGGTGGCCGCCATGGTCGCAGGACTGATCTTTGGCCCACAAGCGGCCGGCAACAAAGGCTATGTGCTGATTGCCCTTGGCGATTACACCATTGAATCCTCTGTCACCAGTGCGGTGATCCTGGCGGTACTGTTTTATGGTGCCCTGCTGTTAGCCGAGTGGCTACTGGGTCGGGTCTTTGGTCTGCGTCGCAAAACCCAAGGCTGGTATGGCTCACGCCGCCGCCGCAAGGCCAATCAGCAGACCGTTGCCGCCACCCTGGCGATGGCGGAAGGGCACTACAGCCAAGCTGAAAAATTAATGATCAAGGGGGCCAGCAACAGCGACACCCCGCTGCTCAACTACTTGAGCGCCGCCAAGGCAGCCCAGGCCCGCGGTGATGACGCCAGCCGGGATCAATACCTGCAAAAAGCGCAACAAGAACACCCGAAAGCCGAGCTGGCATTAACCCTGACCCAGACCCAGCTACAGCTTGATCAGGGTCAGTACGACAACGCGCTGGCGACCCTGAAGTCGGTCTTCCCCCTTCACCCGCGCCACCCCATGGTGCTGGATCAGCTGCGGCAGGCCTACCTGGCCCAGCAGGATTGGACCGCCCTGTGTGATCTCATCCCGGCGCTGCACAAGGTCGGCAAGCTGACCCCGAAACAGGAAGAAGATCTGCTGCAACAGGCCTGGCGCGGGCGTCTACAACAGGCGGCAAGCAGCCTCGAGACCCTGAAGGCCGCGTGGCAGGATCTGCCGCGCAAGCTGCGCCTCGAGCCAGAACTGCTGGCCTGCTACGGCGATCTGCTGCGCCAGCTCGGCGCCGACGGCGAAGCCGCTACCTTGTGGCAGGAGGCGCTGCGCAAACAGCCGATGCCACAGCTGCTGGCTCGGCTGCCCAAACTGAAACTCGACAACTACCAGCCGCTACTGGCGCAGCTACAAAAACAACAGGGACAACCGGAGGTCGATACGGCACTGGCCCAACTCTATCTGCTGGCTGGCCAGCTGGACGACGCCCAGAAGCTACTGGAGCAGGAAGTGGTCAAGGCTCCTAGCGCCGCCGCCTACCATGCCCTTGGCCAGCTGATGGACAAGCGCCGCCTCACCAACAAAGCCAACGAGTACTATCGTCAGGCGCTAATGCTGGCAGGGATTTGATCCCGGCACACAGAGACGCGAGAGGCCGCACAGTGCGGCCTCTTTTTTTATGCGCGATCCAGTGAGCTTTTCCGGCCTCGTCAACCGGTCAGCCGCTCCAGCTCGCCGATCAGCCAAATGGCCTCGGCGCGGTGGCTGCCACACACATCGACCATTGGGCGAAAACCACCACACACCGCTGGCCGCTCCGGTTGACCGAAGATCTTGCAACCAAGGACGCTATCAAGCTGGATACAGGGGATCCCCGCTCCCTTGCCATCTGGCATACCGGGAATGGCACTGCTGATACTGGGGGCGATGCAACACGCCGCGCAGCCACTCCGACACTCCATACACTCCACTCCTTTGGGACGGTCTGCGCCACCCTAGCCGAAGCGGCAACGCGAACGAAGTTGGCACGTAATAAAAAGCCCGACCGCATGAGCGATCGGGCTTTGAGGCAACACAGCCGGTTCAGCGAGCCATCATCACATGATGATATCGCGTACCACGCTGTCTTTGCGCTCAAGGTAGTGGATCGACTTGATACGACGGATGGTACGAGATTTACCACGGATCAACAGGGTTTCGGTGGTTGCCATCACCCCATCGCTGCTGATGCCATCTAGCAGATCACCCTTAGTGATGCCGGTAGCGGAGAAGATCACATTGTCATTCTTCGCCATGTCTTCCAGCTTAAGCACCTTGGTCACATCGATGCCCAGTGCTTCACAACGGGCAATTTCCTCTTCGCCCAGCGCACGCACTTCCGGGCTGTCGCCCTTGACCCGGTGACGGGGCACCAGACGAGCCTGCATGTCACCATCCAGCGCACGGATCACCGCGGCCGAAATCACCCCTTCCGGCGCGCCGCCGATGCCGTAAAGCATGTCCACTTCGCTATCCGGCAGGCAGGTGAGGATAGAGGCCGCCACATCACCATCAGGGATGGCAAAGACGCGCACACCCAGCCCCTGCATCTCTTTGATCGCCTTGTCATGACGCGGCTTGGCCAGGGTGATGACCGTCAGGCGGGAGAGCGGCTTGCCCAGCGCCTTGGCCACTGACTTGAGGTTCAGCTCAAGAGCCTGATTCAGATCAATCGCCCCTTTGGCCTTGGGGCCGACAATGATCTTCTCCATGTACATGTCAGGCGCTTTCAGGAACGAGCCCTTGTCACCCACCGCCAACACTGCCAGCGCATTAGACTGCCCCATGGCAGTCATGCGGGTGCCTTCGATGGGGTCAACGGCGATATCGACCGAATCACCACGGCCGGTACCTACCTTTTCACCGATGTAGAGCATCGGCGCTTCATCAATCTCACCTTCGCCGATCACAATCTCACCATCGATCTCGATCTGGTTGAGAATGTGGCGCATGGCCGCTACGGCCGCCCCATCAGCGATATTCTTGTCACCACGTCCGAGCCACTTGTAGCCAGCCAGTGCTGCCGCTTCGGTCACTCGGGAAAACTCGATTGCCAGTTCACGTCTCATCGCATATCCAACCTATGGGGCCCGAAAACGGGCGGGATTCTACCACAAGGGCAAACCTTTGCGCACAAAAGTAGCCGCTACAGACAAGAATGTAGTCAATTCATCCAATTGCAACCCAACTGCCATCGACTCTTCATCCAACTGTCACCTCACCGTCATATCCGCCACCTAGCATGGCCCCGTCTTCAAAACAAAAGCTTGCAACACAAGGGATTAAGATGAAAAAGCTGACTGTAGTGGCACTCGCTCTGACCGCTGCCTTCCAGGCTCAAGCCGTTGAAGTTTATAAAAATGACACCTCTCTGGTTGATCTCTACGGCCGTATCTATGCCGGCCACTTCTTTGGTGACAAGAAGGAACTGGATGCCAGCGGCAAAGCGACAAACGAGCACAGCAACAAACAGGGTGCCAACCAGTTTGTCCGCTTCGGCGCCAAGGCCGAGACCCAGATCCAGAGCGGCCTGAAGGCACTGGCCCAGTACGAAGTGCAGATGTATATCAACGACAGCGAAAAGACCTTGGGTAAAGATGGCAATGCAGACAACCTGCGTACCCGTCTGGCTTTTGCTGGTGTTGGCGCTGACTGGGGCACCGTGACCTTCGGTCGCCAGAAAGGGGCGATGGGTTTCCTGGCCGACTGGACTGATGTCTCCCTGTCTGATGGCTACGGCAACGAAGCACTGGGTGCCAAGACTGACACCTTCGCCACCAACCGCGCCGGTTCCGTGCTGAAATACTCAGGCCTGTTCAATGGCTTCCAGCTCGACACCAGTTACAAGTTCGACGGTGGTGACACCGAAGAGACCACCAGCAAGGATAGCGACGCCGCCTACGGTGCTGCAGTGGCCTACACCTTCCCGTTCAACCTGTCGCTGGGTACCGCCTACAACGTCGGTATCCGCGACAAGAGCGGTGAAGAAGATGCCAAGCTGTGGCTGATCTCCGCCAAGTTCGACAACAAGGCCGCCTACGCCGCCCTGAGCTATGCCGATGGCAGCGACTTCCTGGCGACCGGCACCGATCACACCGGTTGGGAAGCTGCGCTGGGCTACAACTTCGAGAACGGCTTCGGTCTGATGGCCCTGTGGAACAAACAGGAGCAGGACAAAGCCGGCACTAAGAAAGACAACGTGGACTACTACACCCTGGGTGCCCACTACAAGCTCAACAAGAACCTGCGGGTGATCGGCGAGTACCGCATCAACAATCTGGACAGCAAGGAGAGCGGCAAGCTCGACGTCAAAGATGACTTCCAGCTGGCTGCCCGCTACGACTTCTAAGCACACCTTGATAGATAGCAACGCGCGATGGCATGCCATCGCGCGTTTTCTTATTTTTGTGTGATAGAGAAATCACCCTGCAACTGACAAAAAGGAGAGGGATCTGACAGGAAAAACCGGCTACCACGGGCATAATGAGGTAAATTGTCGCGCGCAAGGCGAGAATGATTGTGAAGCGTCAATTCACGACATATAACTTAGCCAGATATCCCTGTATTTCGTCCGGTAGAGCAGATCATGATAATGCGTTCCCTTCTTCCCTTGTTACTTGGCGCGCTCATGCTGCCGGCGGCCATAAACAGTGCCCACGCCAACCCCTTTTCCGCGAACGCGGAAGGCAGCGGAGGATTTCTGGCGCGCCCTGATATCTCAGGCCTTCATTCCACCGCATTTGTCATCGCCAATCCCCGCACTGGTGAAATCATTTCTGAGCGTAATAGCAACCGGGTCATGCCCATCGCCTCCCTCACCAAACTGATGACGGCACTGGTGGTGCTGGATGCCAAGCAGCGCCTGAACGAAATGCTTACCGTGACCAATGCCGACATCGACCGGATCAAGGGTACTGGCTCACGGCTGGCCATCGGCTCGCGCCTCAGTCGTGCCGAGATGCTCCATATCGCGCTGATGTCCTCGGAAAACCGGGCCGCCTCGGCATTGGCCCATCACTACCCCGGCGGTCAGCGCGCCTTCGTTGAGGCCATGAATGCCAAGGCGCGGATGTTGGGGATGTGGAATACCCACTTTGCTGACAGCACCGGGCTTAACCCGCGCAATGTGTCCACCGCCCAAGATTTGGCCAAACTGGCCGCCGCATCTGCGACCTACCCGCTGATCCGCCAATACTCAACCGATGATCAGAGTCAGGTACGTACCAACAAACGCCAGCTGCACTATTTAAACTCCAACCGGCTGATCCGTGAAGGGCAGTGGGACTTCACCCTTTCCAAAACCGGCTATATCCGTGAGGCAGGCCGCTGCTTGGTACTCGGCACCAAGGTTAACTCTCAACCAGTGGTAATGGTGCTGCTCAATGCCAATACCACCGATGCCAGAGTCGCCGATGCCAGGCGGATCAAAACCTGGCTGGAGAGCACTGGCAGAACTTCGCTGGCCGCCAACTAGCCCGCTATCGCACCAAGCCAGAATCCATCGTCAAATATCACTAGCGAGGCTCCTGCCTCGCTTTTTTGTTGTCAGCGGGTAAGCGATCAGCTGACGAGCTTGCGCCAACCACCCGTGACCCCGCCATGCCATTGCGTAACCTAATGTAACTAAGCAGCCCCGCTCATCACACTAATAAAATCAATGGCTTGATAAATTTACATGTGGCTTTTAGGGTACTGGCACGACTTCTGTAACGATAAGCCATGATGAGAATATCCAGTATCGAGTGCGGGCGAGTGCTCGCCATAGTGGCGGTGATGACGATCCACATCGCACCCTTTGCCCACCCGTTTAACCCCTCCCTGTGGGCAACCGAGCCCTACCCATGGTTAGCCGGCCTGATAAACCAACTGTCGCGCTTTGCCGTCCCGCTGTTTTTTCTCTGCTCGGGTTACTTTTTACAGCCCAAATTGAGCCGCGAGGCACCGCTACCGTTGGCGTGGCACTACTGTCGACCCTTGTTAGTGCTCTGGCTGAGCTGGAGCCTGATCTACTTGCTGGTGCCCTTCAATCCGGTGACCGCGTTTAGCCAAGGCTATCTCGCCTCCCTGCAGGGGCAGTGGCAGTTTCAGCTGGCGGATCCACTCAACGGCTGGTGGGTGGGAGGCATGATCCACCTCTGGTTTTTACCTGCACTGATGCTGGCGGTACTCCTGCTCGCCCTGTGTTATCGGGCCGGCAAACCGCAGCTCGCCCTCATTTTTGGCATCGGCCTCTACCTGTTGGCGCTGCTTGGCGGCTCCTATGCCAAACCCTTGCTCGGCGCCGAGTGGCCGCTGCTCACCCGCAACGGCCCCTTTTTCTCGCTACTGTTTGTGGCGTTGGGCGCAACCTTGCGCCAGCGGCAATGGCAACCGACGGTCCACACCAGTTGGGGGTTAACGATCGCGGGGCTAGCGCTCTATGCACTGGAGGCGATCGGACTCTATCTACTCGATGATGTGCCACTGACCCGGCACGACTTTCTGCTGGGATCCGTGCCTTGGGCACTCGGCCTGTTTGGCCTGCTGCTCACCCACCCCCACTGGGGCAAAGGCAGCTGGTTAGAGCGTCAGGCCCCCAAGGTACTCGGGCTCTACTGCCTGCATATGATGGTTGTGGTGTGGCTATTTACATTTGGCCCGCAAAGCGCGTCTCTCCCTTGGGAGATGGCCAAAGTGCCGCTGCTGTTTGGCCTCTCGCTGCTGATCTATCGACTGCTGGCCACCCTGCCACTCACCCGCCACCTGCTGCGCGCCCACTGATCGCTCGCGCCAGTCCACGAGGTCAGGCGGGATGCGATCTTGGGTTCCCTAACCCCGCCATGATCACCGCCAAGGAGGCGCAGCAGGTTGAGCTAACATGTGGGAGTATCTCTGTGATGGAAGTCATATGGTGCTAAACATACCTTCCGGAAGATGCGAGGTCTTTTTTGAGGGTGCAAATTTGAGGGTGCAACACGAGAGGCCGATCGAAAAACCTCAACCTGTGCCGCCGCGTTGCCGCCACTAGGAAGCAGAAAAACATAAGGCCACCCCTTGGGGTGGCCTTATGTTTTTTAATTCTGATGGTGCCCGGGGTCGGACTCGAACCGACACGATTATTCATCGGCGGATTTTGAATCCGCTGCGTCTACCGATTTCGCCACCCGGGCAACTGCGAGCGATTATACGAATGGCGCGATGCCATGCAAGGGGTTTTTCGATTGAACATGCCTGTTTGCTCATTTATTCAACGCCTTGCCGATGCGGGGCCAGTTACATAGAATGCCGCCATCATCTTAATGGAATAAAAACGATGGCTAAGCCTAAACACATCCAACCAATATCTCCCTCTCTCAACCCGGCAAGTGCCCCTACTGCTGGTCTGCTGCGCCGCCTCGGTGCCCTGCTCTATGATGCGCTGGTGGTGACTTCGCTGCTGATCATCGCCGGCTTTATCGGTATGGGCATCGCCAAATTGCTGCTGATCACCGGCATGGCCAGTGTTCCGGCAGGCGAAGATACGGTTTGGTTACTGACCCGTCACTCCTTGAGCCTGATCTATACCCTGTGGCTCGCCTTCGTCGTCTGCGGTTTCTACAC
>JBOFSK010000325.1:0-13104 GCA_051651505.1 Aeromonas sp. | reverse complement strand
TAGGGAAAGGGGCGAACTTGCAGGAAATTGCAGACAACTACCTCAAAAAATTGATGGAAGCGCTCACCTTGCGCGCCAACCGCCGTAGCCATACCAATGTGCTGATGCACCTGCAGGGCTACTTCAAGCGGGTGCTGACCCCTGCCCAAAAGCAGGAGTTGGCCGAAACGATAGAGAAGTACCGGACCGGTATCTTCCCGCTCTTGGTGCCATTGACCTTGATCCGCCACTACCTGCGGGACTACCCCAATCCCTCTCTGGCAGATCAGGTCTATCTCAATCCACACCCGGATTCGCTCAAGCTGCGCTACGGACTTTGATATTCCGTTTTGTTGCGCCAGCCCGCGCGGGCTGATGCCAGATCTTACCGTCACCATGGAAGTGGCTATGTCAGATTTATCGCAAGAGCCCCCAGTCATGCCAAATCAAGGGGTTTATCCCATCCGTGAGGTGTCGCGCCTGACCGGCGTCAATGCCGTGACGCTGCGGGCGTGGCAGCGCCGCTACGGTTTGGTCCAGCCTGCACGTACCGAGAAAGGGCACCGGCTTTATAGCGAGCAGGATATCCAGCAGATCGGTGAGATCCTGCGTTGGCTGGCGCGGGGGGTGAGCATCGGCCAGGTCAAAGGATTGTTGCACCAGCCGCACCGCCAGCCGGTTGCTGATCATTGGCAGCAAACGTGGGCATCTTTTTGTCAGGCCGCCCTGGATTTCAATCAACGAAAGGTAGAGGCACAGCTCAATGAGTTGTTGGCAAGTTACCCCTTTGATTTGGTGCGCAGCCGGGTGCTGCAGCCGCTGGTGGCGCAGTTGCTAGGTCCGTGGCGTGCTCGTGCAGATGGCACCTTGCTGCAACAGGTGTGGCTGGGCTGGCTCTATACCCGCTTTGCGCGCCATTTGCTGGAGCAGGAGAAAGGCATCCCGGTCACCTTGGCCAGCTGGGGTCAGGTTGGTCCCCTTGATCTGGTGTGGAGTGGTTATGAGTTGATCACTCAAGGCTATGAGGTGCAACTGGTGGGGGCAATCGAACCGCGTCATGTGACGTTGCTGGCGGACCGAGTCGATGGTCCTGGGTGGGTACTGCCGGGGGCCGGGCTCGTTAAGTCCGATTTGATCGCCCACTGGCCTGTGGGCACCCGGTTGTTCGGTGAGCTGGGGGGGCTCTATGATGCCCTCTGGCTGAGTGGATATAGTTGGCGTGCCAGCGTTGCCGAGGTTATTGCCGATCATGTCGCCGCATACGAGAGGATCACCCCATGAAGCTGATTTGGTTGCGTAATGATCTGCGTCTGACGGATAACCCGGCCCTGCGCCATGGCTGTGCCGATGAGCAACCGGTTGCTGCGGTATTTATTATCTCACCGACGCAGTGGCGGCGGCACAAGATGGCGCCGGCGCGTCAGCGCTTTATCCTGGCTCAGGTCGATGAGCTGGGCCGTGAATTGGCGGCGCGGGGTATTGCACTCCATCTACTGCGGGTGGAAACCTTCGCCGACGTGCCGGCCGCGCTTGCGAGCGTTGCTGCCAAGCTGGCGGTGACCGATCTTTATGCCAATCAGGCCATCGAAATCGATGAGCAGCACCGTGATCGAGTGGTCGGCGCCACCTTGGCGGTGCAGGGGGTAAACTGCCACTGGTTCAATGGCTGCTGCGTGCTGCCACCCGGGCGGGTGCTCACCGGTTCGGGCGAGATGTTCAAGGTATTCACCCCTTTTAGCCGAGCCTGGCTTAAAGCCCTCGATGAGGAGGGGTTCGTCATTCATCGCGCCCCCGCCCCGCGGGGCGAGCCACTGCCATGGCAGCCCCTGGCCGACAGATCCGTGATCAATCACGATCTGGGTGAGCTGACGGCCGATCCCCGCTGGCCGGTAGGAGAGGCCCGGGCACAACAGCGGTTGGCCGCTTTTCTGGCGCAGGCTGTGCTCGATTATGGCGAGACCCGGGATTTTCCGGCCCTGGCCGGGACATCGATCCTTTCTCCTTATCTTGCGGCCGGCCTTATCAGTCCACGTCAATGTTTAGCTGCTTTGCAGCAGCGCCTGGGTGGGCGGCCCCAATCCAAGGCGCAGCCGGGCTTTGTTTGGTTAAACGAGCTGATCTGGCGTGAGTTTTATCGCCATTTGCTGATGCGCGTACCCCGCTTGTCGATGAACCTGCCATTCAAGCCCGAGACAGCCGCACTGCCCTGGAGCTGGGACCCGGAGGCTTTTGCCGCTTGGTGCGAGGGGCGCACCGGTTATCCCATTGTGGATGCCGCCATGCGTAGCCTCAATGCTACCGGTTGGATGCATAACCGCTTGCGGATGATAGTGGCCAGCTTCCTGACCAAGGATCTGCATATTCACTGGCGATTGGGGGAGGATTACTTCATGAGTACCCTGATCGACGGGGATTTGGCGGCCAACAACGGTGGCTGGCAGTGGGCGGCAGGCACAGGTGCAGACGCCGCACCCTATTTTCGGGTGTTCAATCCCACCACTCAGGGGCAACGGTTTGATCCGCAAGGAGAGTTTATCCGTACTTGGGTGAGTGAGCTTGCCGACGTTCCCGCCGCTTATGTGCATCAGCCCCACGATTGGCTGCGACTCAAGGGGGTGAACAGTTATCCGGCACCCATGGTGGACCACGCCCTTGCCCGGGTAAAAGCCATCGACATGTTTCGCAACCTGGAGAAGTAAGATGGACTTGCCGCTGGCACGTTTTATTGCCTTTTATCAGCAACTGGACAAGCAGCAACTGCACCGCCTGCCGGAGGTCTATGGCGAGCAGGTGATATTTATCGATCCGGCGCACCGCATCGAAGGGTTAGCTGCGTTAAGCGATTATTTTGCTGCCATGTATCAGCGTTTGGCATATTGCCGCTTTGAGATCACCAGCCAGCACCAGCAGGGCCAAGAGGCTTGGCTTAGCTGGGTAATGCGCTTTGCTCATCCTCGGTTGGCAGGGGGGCAGGCGGTCATCGTAGAGGGCGCCACTCGACTCACCTTTGATCATCTTGGTAAGGTAGTCCTGCACCGTGACTATTTTGATCTCGGCGCCATGCTCTACGAGCAATTGCCGCTGTTGGGGACGGTCGTGCGAACGATCAAAGGGAGGTTGGGTTCATGACGGGACGTGTATTGATCACCGGCGCCAGCTCGGGTATTGGTCGCCAACTGGCCCTTGACTATCAGCAGGCTGGTTGGCAGGTGTGGGGTTGTGGTCGGGATAGTGAGCGGTTACAGGATTTGGCCCAAGCCGGTATCACCCCGCTCCAGTTTGACGCCCGTGATCTGGCGCGGATGAAAGAGTTGGCCGCCAGTCTGCCACCCCTTGATTTGCTGATCCTCAATGCTGGTAATTGTGAGTACATGGACGTGGCCAAGGGCTTTGACAGCGCGCTGTTTGCCCGGGTGATCGAGACTAACCTGATCGCCACCGGTTATGCCCTTGAGGCTTTTTTGCCCCTCCTTGAGAGGGGTGCCCGGTTGGCGCTGGTCAGCTCCTCCGTGAGTTGGTTAGCGCTGCCAAGAGCTCAAGCTTATGGTGCCTCCAAGGCGGCAATCGACTATTTGGCTGCCACCTTGCGGTTAGATTTAAAGGTCAACGGCATTGGCGTAACCTTGATCCGCCCAGGGTTTGTGCAAACCCCCCTCACCGCCAAAAATGATTTTCCCATGCCCTGTTTGGTGCCGGTTGCGCAAGCTTCCCAGACCATCATGAGCGGGCTGGCTGCAGGCCATCATCAGATCCATTTTCCCCGCCGCTTTATTTGGTTGTTGCGCCTGTTCGGTGCATTACCGGTGAGCTGGTGGCTGCGTATCGGCGGCTCGCTTACTTCAAAAGGACGTAATAGATGAAGAAAAGGATAGCCATCATAGGCTCCGGCATTTCAGGTCTCACCGCCGGTTTTTTGCTCCACAAGTTGCACGATATTACCTTGTTCGAGGCGGCCCCTATTCTGGGTGGCCATACCGCGACCGTCGATGTCAGTCAGGCTGGTCACAGCTATGCCATTGATACCGGCTTTATTGTATTTAATGATCGAACCTATCCCAACTTCTTGAAATTACTGGCGCGGATCGGGGTAGCACGGCAACCGGCCGAGATGAGTTTCTCGGTCAAAAGCCCGGAGGGGCTTGAATACAACGGTCACAACCTTGACACCCTGTTTGCTCAGCGTAGCAATTTGCTCAGCCCGCGTTTCTACCGCTTCGTGGCCGAGATCTTGCGTTTTAACCGCACCGCGAGTGCCTGGTTGGCCGATTCATCACGTCAGGGTGATAGCGATCAGCTGACCCTTGGGGATTTTTTACAGGTCGGTGATTTTAGCGATTACTTCGCCCGTCACTACATATTGCCGATGGGCGCCGCTATCTGGTCCTCTACCTTGGCCGATATGCGGGCGTTTCCGCTTGGTTTCTTTTTGCGCTTTTTTGCCAACCACGGCTTGCTTGAGGTGGCTAATCGCCCCCAGTGGTTTGTGATCCCGGGTGGCTCACGGCAATACATAGGTCCTCTTACTAGCGGTTGGCAGCAACAGATCCGGCTGGCGTGCCCGGTGCAAGGGATCCGCCGGACAGGCGATGGGGTGGTCCTTCAGAGTCGTTATGGTGAGGAGCATTTTGATGAGGTGATCCTCGCCTGTCATAGCGATCAGGCACTGGCCTTGTTACAAGATACCAGCGCGCGGGAGCAAGCGATTCTGGGTGATATGCCCTACCAAGCCAATGACGTCTGGCTCCATACTGATGAGCGGTGCTTGCCCACACGGCAAAAAGCATGGGCCAGTTGGAACTATCAACTCGATGCTAATGACGAGGCGCGCCCACTGGTCAGTTACAACATGAATATTTTACAGAGCGTGGCATCGCCAGTGCCTTTTTGTGTCAGCCTCAACCCCAAAGGCAAGGTCAACGAGAGCAAGGTATTGCGCCGCTTTGTCTATCATCATCCGGTGTTCAATCAGGCTTCTATTGTGGCGCAACAGGCGAGGCACGAGATCTGCGGTCAGCGCCACACCCATTTTTGTGGTGCCTATTGGTACAACGGCTTTCACGAAGACGGCGTTCGCAGCGCACTGGATGTGGCTCAGCGCTTTGGAGCCAGCTTATGACATCCGCTGCACTCGACCACACTATCAGCGCCATTTGGCAGGGGTCGGTGCGCCACCGGCGCTTTGCGCCAAGGGCGCACGCCTTTTCTTACAGCCTGTTTATGTTAGGGCTGGATCTGGATGAAGTTGATGCCCTGGAGCAGGGGCGCTGGTTCGGGGTGGAGCGGGCCGGGCTGCTCTCCTTTCATCGCAATGACTATCTCAAAGGCAGTCAGGGCAGCCTTAAACAGGCGGTGTGGCAGAAAGTCGCCCAGCTCGGTGGCCACGCCGAGCCCAGTGAGCCGGTGCTGCTGCTGGGCAATGTGCGTTGCCTCGGTTTTTACTTCAGTCCGGTCAATTTTTATTTTTGCTACCAACAGGGGGAGGCTCGCTATTTGTTGGCCGAGGTGTCCAATACCCCCTGGAATGAGCGCCATTATTACCTGCTCGATCTGGCTGCGCTGGCCCCCCATGACAAGGACTTCCACGTATCTCCTTTTATGGGGCTGGCCATGCGTTATCACTGGCGCATTCGCCCTCCCGCGCAAGAGACCCTGATCCATATCGAGAGTCATCCGCAATCTGGCGATGGCAAGCTGTTTGATGCCACCCTGACATTGCGTCGCGAGCCGCTGTCACGCAAGGGGTTGATGGCATTGCTGGTGCGCTGGCCGTGGATGACCATGAAAGTGCTGCTTGGGATCTACTGGCAAGCCTTACGTCTTTTTATCAAACGAACCCCGCTATTTAGTCATCCGGAGACTCGCTAATGGAACTAGTGCAATCCTCTCTCGCACCCTCTTTTATTGAAAAAGCAGCCAAGCAACTGTTGCTAAAACTGCTGGGACGGCTTGAGTATGGCCAATTGTTGCTCCGTGATGGCAGTGAAGGCCACCGTTTCGGGATAGAGACCACTGATCTGCACACTGAGCTGGTGGTTAATGATCCGGCTTTCTATCGTCGTCTGCTGCTGGGGGGCAGTATTGCTGCCGGTGAAACCTGGGTAGAGGGTCTGTGGACCAGCCCGGATCCGGTGGCGCTGGTGCGCCTGCTGGCCCGCAACCTGACGCTGCTCGACAGTCTGGAGCGACGTCTTGGTTGGTTGAGCTTCCCTTTTAACAAGGCGCGCCATCTGCTTAATCGCAATACCCTGACCGGATCCCGTTCCAATATTGCCGCCCATTACGATCTGGGCAATACCCTCTATCAGGGCTTTCTCGACAGCCATATGCAGTATTCGAGCGCCATCTACCCCACCGGGCAGGCCAGCTTGGAAGAGGCGCAACAGGCCAAGCTACACACTATCTGCGAGCGGCTTGAGTTGGGGCCGGATGATCATCTGCTGGAGATTGGCACCGGCTGGGGTGGGCTTGCTGTCTATGCGGCTCGTCACTACGGCTGCCGGGTGACCACGACCACTATCTCCCAGGCTCAGCACGACTATGCCAAGGAGTGGATTGCGCGGGAGGGGCTGGGGGATCGCATCACCTTGCTGCTGGAGGATTATCGCAAGCTGGAGGGCACCTATGACAAGCTGGTCTCTATCGAGATGATTGAGGCTGTTGGCCATGCTTTCTTGCCTGATTATTTTCGTCAACTGTCACGCCTGCTCAAACCCGATGGCCGCTTGCTCATTCAGGCGATTACCATCGCCGATCAGCGCCATGCCCAGTATCTACGCGGAGTCGACTTTATCCAGCGCTATATCTTCCCGGGTGGCTGCCTGCCGAGTGTCTCCCAGATGGCGGGCTTGCTGGCCAAAGAGACCGACATGCAGCTGGTGCGGTTGCACGATCACGGTCACCATTACGCCCGCACGCTGGCTCACTGGTGTGAGCGTTTTCTGGCGCTGGCTCCCGAGCTGCCCAAGTTGGGCTATAGCCAAGATTTCATCCGGCTCTGGCACTTCTATTTTGCTTATTGTGAAGGGGGATTTTGGGAGCGCACAATCAGTCTGGTACAGCTCGAGGCAGCCAAGCCAGGCCCTGCAGGCTGGTCTGGCGACCAGCCAGTAAGCGGTCACTGACCATGTGGCAGTGGGTGCACCTGCTGGGGTTTAACCTCTACTGGTTCTTGGCGGTAAAGTGGCAGCAGCCAGCCCCGCTACTGCTGCTGCTGTTACTGCACTTTCTTTTCTCCTCCCGCCGCAAGGATGACTTGCGGCTATTACCGCTTGCCTTGGCCGGTTGTGTGCTCGACCTCCTCCTCTGGCAAGTTGGGCTGTTTGACTTTCCGGCCGGTTTTCCACTTTGGCTGATGCTGTTGTGGCTTGGGTTTGCTCTGGCGTTGGCCCATGGCATGCGCTGGTTGCTCCCCTTGGCCCGTTGGCAACAAGGGTTGTTTGGGGTATTCGGTGGTGCGACCTCTTATTTGGCCGGTGCTGCCATGGGGGCAGTCCAGCTCCCTTGGGGGATCTGGATAAGTAGCATAGTGCTGGCAGTGATCTGGATGGCATGGTTACCCGTATTGCTGTGGGTCATGGTCAAACTGGAGGGTGAACCAACATGAACACCTTTTCCACTAACACCTTGTTGTTTTCCAAATGGACCAAAGAGAACACCTCATCACCCGCTGAGCGCTTCTATCTGGTCGTGGCCTGCCAGCGAGATGCAACCGGTCAGCTGGTGCAGGTGGTGATGCAGGAGGTCAACAGCCTGCAGGAACAGGAGATGGACTGGCATGAACTCGAAGACCCGGATCGCTGGCACATGGGGTGGCATTAGTTTGTTGCTGGCCGTGCTCAGTATGCTATTGGCAACCCCTGTACGCGGGGCAGCGCCTCCTTGGCAACCTTTACGCACGGTCGGGCAGGGGGAGATGAGCTGGCTCTGGTTCAAGCTCTACGATGCAACCCTTTATAGCCACAGCGGCCGCTATGCGGCAGGTGACTACCCACAAGCGATAAGCCTCACCTACGCCAGAGCCATTGCCGGCAAGGATCTGATTACTGCCACCGCACAGGAAATGCAGCGGCTCAAGCTCGGCAGCCATGATCAGCGCCAGCGTTGGCTCGATCAGCTAGCGGGATTTTGGCCAGACGTGCGCGCAGGAGACCGGCTCACTTTTTACGTTGATAAAGCCGGAGTCGGCCACTTTTGGTGGCACGACCGCCCACTTGGCACCCTTCACGATCCCCAATTTTCAGCGGCATTTCTGGCTATTTGGCTCGCCGATAACAGTCGTGATCCCGCTCTTACCCGCCGCTTGCGCGGTCAATCCTGATCGGAGGAGGCTTGATGTCTTTCTATCGTGTTTGTCGTGTGTGGCTACTGGCCCCCCTGTTGCTGCTGGCCGGTTGTGGTGTCAGTCTCGAGGATTACCGCAGCCAAGGGCCAGACTGGGATCTGGCCCGCTTCTTCAGTGGTAAACTGGTCGCGCACGGTTTGGTGACCGATCGCAGCGGCGAAGTGACCAGTCGCTTTCGGGTCGAGATGGTGGGGCGTTGGCAAGATGGGAAGGGGGAGCTATTCGAGCAGTTCTACTTTGATGATGGTCGTCAGCAGACCCGTACCGGGTATCTGAGCAAGGGCGCGGCTGGTGATTGGCGTGGCACCGCGTCTGATGTAGTGGGAGAGGCGGTGGGGAAAACCGCAGGGTTTGCCCTTAACTGGCGTTATCGGCTCGATCTGGCTCTGCCGGATGGTGAAATAGTGCGAGTGAGTTTTGATGACTGGATGTATCTGCTGGATCAGGATCGCCTGATCAATCGCGCAGCCATCAGTAAATTCGGTATCCATCTTGGCGAGGTTTTGCTCTATATCGAACGCCAACCCTAGGATCAGCATCAACACGATAGCAATGAATAAGCGCGCCGATGGCGCGCTTATTCATTGCAAGGCAGGGGGCCATCAAATGATGCGGTTCTGTTCCAACATCTTGCGGCGGGCCTCTTCTTTTGCCATTTTTTTCTTGCGGTTATCGCACGGCTCGGGGCAATCGCACTCTTTCTCGATACCAACTGTACCGAGGCCGCCACAGGATCCGGAGATAGTCTTTTTCTGGAAAATGTAGCCAATAGCCATCGCCGCGATGACCAGCATAAAGACCCCGAAGGTGATCAGAAATATTTGCATCTGTACCTCTTACTTTTTAACCAAATAAGGTGTGAAGGCGGCGGAATAGGCCTCGCTGAAGCCTTCATCCGTTTTGGTGATCACAAAGATCGCCAGACCCTGTTCTTTGGCATAGGCCAGACTTTTTTCCGGCCCCATCACCATAAAGGCCGTTGCCAGTCCATCCGCCGTCATGGCAGAGGGGTGGATCACGGTAACCGATACCAAGCGGTGCTGGATCGGTTTGCCGCTGCGGGGATCCAGGGTGTGGGAGACGCGTTGGCCATCCAGTTCATAATAGTTGCGGTAATCACCGGAGGTGGCGACGCCATTGTTGCCCGGAGTGATCACTTCTTGTATTGAACCCGTGCCGGCAATGGGCTTCTCGATGGCGACCCGCCAAGGGTGACCCTTGCCGTTGACACCACTTAAGCGCAACTCACCGCCGATCTCCACCAGATAATGGTGGGCGCCGCGGGCTTCCAGATACTCTGCCACTTTATCGACCCCGAAGCCTTTAGCTATCGCGGAGAGGTCAAGGTAGAGGTCCGGCGTATCTTTTTGCAGGGTATCGGCATCCACCGAGGTGATCACATGCAGGTTACCCAGGCCGGTCTTTTGGCGGGTCTGGGTGATCAATTCGTCAGAGGGGACGGTCGTTGGTCGCTTGTCTGGACCAAATCCCCACAGATTGACCAAGGGGCCGACAGTGATGTCGAGCGCCCCCAGGCTTTCACGGCCAAGGTGAATTGCCTCGGTGACGACCCGCGCGGTGTCACGGGAAACCACC
Source organism: Aeromonas sp. (assembly GCA_051651505.1). GTDB lineage: Bacteria > Pseudomonadota > Gammaproteobacteria > Enterobacterales > Aeromonadaceae > Aeromonas. The sequence continues at coordinate 3,188 of JBOFSK010000325.1, read as the reverse complement.
ATAGGGGTAGCTGCGCCGTGCTGGTTAAAACGTGACAGTTCCGAGTCAGGCCGATAGGTCGACATCTGGTCGTTGACACGTTCCAGTAAGAGATCAATTTCAGCTTGGAAGGTGGCGGTGTCGCTGATGGCATGGTCAGCCACTTTGATTGAGTAATAAGTACCCATGGTGCTGCCGGTGATGTGGATCTCCGGCTTGGTTTGGACCGTTTCCTGACCGCACCCAGTCAAGAAAAAGGCTAGCCCTAAGGCTAGCCAGGTCTTTATAACGCTTGGCATGGATTAACCACCAAAGTCATCCAGCAGGATGTTTTCGTCTTCAACGCCCAGATCTTTGAGCATATTGATGACGGCTGCGTTCATCACCGGAGGTCCACACATGTAGAACTCGCAGTCTTCCGGCGCTTCGTGGTTCTTGAGATAGCTCTCATAGAGCACGTTGTGGATGAAGCCGGTGTAGCCGTCCCAGTTGTCTTCTGGTTGCGGGTCTGACAGGGCGACGTTCCAGGTGAAGTTCTCGTTCTCGGCAGCGAGCATATCGAAGTCTTCGACATAGAACATTTCACGCTTGGAGCGGGCACCGTACCAGAAGCTCATCTTGCGCTTGGAGTTCAGACGGCGCAGCTGGTCGAAGATATGGGAGCGCATTGGCGCCATACCTGCACCACCACCGATGAACACCATTTCGGCATCGGTTTCTTTGGCGAAAAACTCACCAAATGGACCAGAGATGGTCACCTTATCTCCAGCCTTGAGGTTGAAGATATAGGAAGACATCTGGCCAGGAGGCGCGGTCCAGTTGCTGGGCGGCGGGGTGGCGATCCGCACGTTCAGCAGAATAAGACCGTACTCTTCTGGGTAGTTAGCCATGGAGTAAGCACGGATAATCGGCTCATCAACCTTGGACTCGAGGTCAAAGATCTTAAAGCGATCCCAATCGCCACGATACTCTTCAGGAATATCGAAGTTCTTGTACTGCACATGGTGAGCCGGGGCTTCAATCTGGATATAACCACCGGCGCGAAACGGTACCGTTTCGCCATCGGGGATCTGCAGCTTGAGCTCCTTGATGAAGGTGGCCTTGTTATCGTTGGAGATAACAGTACATTCCCACTTCTTCACCCCGAAGATCTCTTCTGGCAGTTCAATATCCATGTCAGAGCGGACGGTAACCTGGCAGGCCAGACGCTCGCCGTGACGGGCTTCACCCTTGCTGATGTGATCCAGTTCGGTCGGCAGAATATCGCCGCCACCGGATTTCACCCGTACTTTGCACTGACCACAAGAGCCACCGCCACCACAGGCAGAGGAGACAAAGATACCGCTACCCGCCAGGGCACCCAGCAGTTTGCCGCCAGCAGGGCCAACCACAGCCTTGGCCGGGTCACCGTTGATGCTGATTGTCACGTCACCCGCGGTCACCAGCTTGGACTTGGCGAACAGAATGACTGCCACCAGTGCCAGCAGGATCACGGTAAACATGACCACACCTAAAATAATTTCCATCTATCGTTCCTTTCTGATTATCGGAAAGCCGATTACAGGGAGATACCAGAGAAGGACATAAAGCCCAGCGCCATCAGACCCGTGGTGATGAAGGTAATACCCAGACCACGCAAACCTTCTGGCACATCAGAGTACTTCATCTTCTCACGGATACCCGCCAGCGCAACGATCGCCAGCATCCAACCTGACCCAGACCCAATGCCATAGACCACAGACTCCATGAAGTTGTAGTCACGCTGTACCATGAAGGAGACGCCACCAAAAATGGCGCAGTTCACGGTGATCAGCGGCAAAAAGATGCCAAGGGCGTTGTAGAGGGCCGGGAAGTACTTGTCCAGTACCATTTCCAGGATCTGTACCAGTGCGGCGATCACCCCGATAAAGGTGATAAAGCTCAGGAAGCTCAGATCCAGACCCGATACCAGCGCGCCATCTTTAAGCACGTAGTTGTAGATCAGGTTGTTGGTCGGCACTGCGATGGTTTGCACCACAATCACCGCCACGCCCAGGCCCATGGAGGTTTTTACTTTCTTGGACACTGCGAGAAAGGTACACATCCCCAAGAAAAAGGAGAGGGCCAGGTTTTCGATGAAGATCGATTTAATCAACAGACTCAGATAGTGTTCCATACCTTAATCCTTCGCCTCCACCTGCTTGGGATCCTTGGTGCGCACGCCCCAAATGATCAGACCAATGATGAAGAATGCACTTGGCGGCAGCAGCAGCAGGCCGTTGGGCACATACCAGCCACCGTTGTTAACCAGCGGCAGCAGTTCGAAACCGAACCAGGTGCCGGAACCCAGCAGTTCACGTACTGTCGCTACGCTCAGCAAGATAGCGCCGTAGCCCAGACCGTTACCGATACCATCCAGGAAAGAGGGCAGTGGTGCGCTCTTCATGGCAAAGGCTTCAGCACGACCCATCACGATACAGTTGGTGATGATCAGACCCACGAAGACCGACAGTTGCTTGGAGATGTCATAGGCATAGGCCTTGAGCACCTGGTCAACCACGATAACCAGTGACGCGATGATCGCCATCTGGACGATGATCCGGACACTGTTCGGGATCTGGTTGCGGATCAGAGAGATGAACAGGTTTGAGAAGGCGGTGACCGCCATGACCGCGAGGGTCATTACAAACGCAGTTTTCATCTGGCTGGTTACCGCCAGTGCTGAACAGACACCCAACACCTGCAAGGCGATCGGGTTGTTGCCCAGTACTGGCGTCAACAGCAACTTCTTCATTTCGCTCTTGTCAGCCATTGTTGATTTCTCCTGCACGAACCTTGGCCAGGAAAGGACCAAAGCCTTTGGCGCCCATCCAGAATTCAAAGGAGTGTTGAACCCCGTTGGCGGTCAAGGTAGCGCCAGACAAGCCGTCTACTTCATGAATCGCATCTGCTGGGGCATGACCTTTGATGATCCGTAAGGCAAAGTTGCCATCTTGATCAAACATTTGCTTGCCATTAAACAGGGCACGCCAAGCCGGGTTCTCAATTTCACCACCCAGACCCGGGGTTTCACCATGGTCATAGTAGGTGATGCCTTTGATGGTCTGGCCATCAGCAGCTATTGCAACGAAGGCATACATGGTCGACCACAGACCCTGACCGTAGACGGGCAGGATGATGCTGTCGATCTTGCCTTCGCTGTCTTTGGCGAAGAATACCGGGATCAGCCT
>JBOFSK010000324.1:0-2146 GCA_051651505.1 Aeromonas sp. | reverse complement strand
AATCAGCAGTTGAGTCCTGAGGTTATTCGGTGTGTCGGGCTGGACAATATCCAGGTGCTGGCAACCAAAGCCAAGCTGGCCGCTCTCGCGGGTCGGCCGCTGCTGGTAGATACCGATGATCCGATATTAAACCGAGCGTTGCGCGGTTATATAGCCATTACCACCGGATACCAGGATCAGGTCATCTACCCGGTGGCCAATCCGGAATAAGAGGTCAAGGATGCAGCAGGACTGTTAGCAGAGAGCTGTGGCCAATCGGATTGCGGCTCTTTAGATTTGAATTATTTTACCGGCAATTTTTTGCCAGCCACTCTGGAAATGAGGCTGTGTTACATGACAATTCACGATTTTGAGCACAGGTTGTTGGGACTGATCGACAACATGGTTGCCACCGCAACCGAGGATGAACTGTTTGCCGGTGGCTATCTGCGCGGGCATATCTCGTTGGCGGTCGCCCGGGCCGAGCTGGAAGGCAAAACCCTGGTGCGGGACATCAAGAGCTATGTGCTGCGCAGCCTCAATGAGGCGATTTTGCAAGGTGAACTCTCTGAGGAGGATGAGAAACTGGTGCAGATAATGTGGATTCGTTTGCAACGTGATGCCGAAGCTTGATCCGTTCCACATTTCAAATTGAAATTTAAGGTTATGGTTGCCCTGTAGGTTATTGAAAGGTTAATAATAAGTTTCGCCTTTTGTTTCAGGGATTAAACTATGGCCTCTAAATCCAGTATTGCCAAAAAACTGCCGCTCGAAATGCTCTATCACTGGGAGCGGCAGTGTCCTGACCGTATTTATCTGCGTCAAACCATCAACCGCGAATATGTCGACTTTACCTGGGGCGAGGTGGCGGATGATGCGCGGCGGATGGTGACAGCGCTGCGTCATTTGGGTCTTTCTGCCGGTGATAAGGTGGCGCTCCTCTCCAAAAACTGTGCTCAGTGGTTTATCGCGGATCTGGCGATGCAGATGGGTCAGTTTATCAGCGTGCCCATCTATCCGACCGCCAACGTCGACACCATCGAATATGTGCTGCGCCACAGTGAGGCCAAGGCCGTTTTCATCGGCAAGCTGGATGACTGGAAGAGTCAGGAGGCGGGGGTGCCGGCGGATCTGCTGCGTATCGCCTTCCCCTACGACACCATGCCCGCCACCCACCAGTGGGACGATCTGCTGGAGGCCCATGAGCCTATCCCCGATAGCCCAGTGCAGGCCCCTGACTCGCTGCTGAGTCTGGTTTATACCTCCGGCAGTACCGGTAAGCCGAAAGGGGCCATGCTGAGCGTCGAGCGTTACGCTTGGTCCTGCGAGAAACTGGTGGAAACGGTGGGATTGTGCGCCAATGATCGTGGTTTTTCTTACCTGCCGCTTGCCCACATCACCGAGCGGGTCTATGTCTACGGCGGCAGCCTCTATGGCTGTGCTGAAATAGCCTTCCCTGAATCCCTCGATACCTTTATCGAAGACGTCAAACGCTGCCGTCCCACCGTCTTTATCTCGGTGCCGCGCTTGTGGGCCATGTTTCGCATCAAGATCCACGAGAAGCTGCCCCAGCAGAAATTGGAGTTGCTGCTCAAGATCCCGTTCATTTCGGGCCTCATCAAACGCAAGCTGCAGAAGGGGCTGGGGCTGGATCAGGCCCGGGTGCTGGGCTGTGGCTCGGCGCCTGTCTCCCCTGCGTTGTTGCAGTGGTACTTGAGTATCGGTCTCAAGGTGACTGAAGCTTGGGGCATGACCGAGAACCACGCTTATTCCACCATCAACTACCCGTTCCGCGCCGACAAAATAGGGACTGTCGGTAAAGCGGGGCCCGGGGTCACCATCAAGATCTCCGACGAGGGGGAGATCCTCTGTCGCTGTGAGGGGATGATGCTGGGGTACTACAAGGATCCCGAGCACAGTGCCGAGGCCATCGACGCCGAGGGGTGGCTTCATACCGGCGACATGGGCAAGCTGGACAGGGAGGGTTATCTCACCATCACTGGCCGGATGAAGGATGTGTTCAAGACCGCCAAGGGCAAATATGTGGCACCGGTACCTATCGAGGGGTTGCTGGGGCAGGAGCCCATCATCGAGCAGCTTTGCGTGATTGGTTATGGTATGCCGCAGCCCATCGCGCTGGTGCAACTGGCCGAGAGTGCCATGAAGG
>JBOFSK010000323.1:0-1561 GCA_051651505.1 Aeromonas sp. | reverse complement strand
CAGGTGAACTAAGCGGAATAAGCCGCTTGGGGAAAAGCTTCCCCTGTTCGGATTTAGTCAACAACACCATGTTGGAGGTAAAAAAATCAACAAGCAAGATGATTAAGTTTATCTGAGAGCCATCAAAAGTAGAGAAGAGTCATGATGCTAAATAACTGATCCTAATAGTGCTACACCTTCGCTGTACCATAGCCATTCCCAGGGAAAGGAGACACTGTATCCATAAAGTGTTTCACTCGAGCCAGCAGGTTTGCCATCCCTCTGCATTGATGATTGCGCGTGATGGTTTCATGTAACTTGTGCCACAGCCGTTCGATGTGATTGACCCAAGGGCTGTAAACTGGCTGGAATACCAGGCAGAACTTGGGATTTTCCTTCAACCATCGCTCGGTCTGTTTGCTTTTGTGAATGATGTAGTTATCGAGGATCAGCGTGATGGTTTTGGCTCGTCGATAGTGGTAACGCAGTTTTTCCAGCATGGCGATAAACAGCGATGAGTTCTTCTTGATCCCGCTGACGTAAAGCACTCTTCCGTTGCCTGCATGAAGAGCGCCTGCCAAGTAATGCTTGGCATTCTGCCCTGGTGTGACAACACGCTTTTGCTGCGCTTTAAACATCCAGTCGGCTCCTAATTTAGGATTGAGGTCTATATCGACTTCATCCTCATAAAACACCGGGTTATCGGCATCACAACGGGCCAGCGCGGCGTCGATATTCGCCATTTTCTCCTGATAGGCCTGGTCTTTTATCCGCAAGGTCGGCACGGGCCTGCGCCAGACAATGCCCATACGAGGTAACCATCGACGGAGTGTGGAGGCGGCCATATTGAGCCCCGTTAACCGATTGATTTTGATAGCCAATAACTCAGTACACCAACGGCTACGCTGATAACCAAAATCTTGCGGAGAAAACTGCATGAGCAGCACCAGTATGGTGACAATCTTGGCGACAGGTAAGACTGGAGCACGGCCAGCCGGTAAAGCTTCCAAGGCCCCCACGCCTTCATCCCGATACCACCGAAGCCAACGACCGATGGTCGAGCGAGCAGCACCGGTAAGGTGATGAACATCAGTGATCGTGCGTCCTTCATGTAACAGCAAGATGGCCATCAAGCGACGAGCATGCCCTTTATCACGCGTTGCATGGATGATTTTGTGAATGCGGCGCCGTTGTGGTCGTGGTAGGGGTGGTAGGATAGGCATCAACTCAGTCCTTTGGGTGTGGCTTGTTTTGTTTGACGACTAATGAGATCGCACAAACTGGACTGAGTTCCCTTCCTCCGGTGATCTACTATTCGGAACAGCTATTTAGAACGTGCCCAGGAACACCTTCGTCACCATTTGCAACGTGATCAACTCCATCAGGCATTGGCAAACCAGAGCGAGGCTGTCGCAGCATGCCCCTGTTGCAACTCCTCCCATGTCATCGTTTTTTGCGCGAGAAACCCCGTCCTTTTAGGGCGGGGAGGGATAGCGCGGCGGCGTTAGCCGCCCCTGTTCTCGCTCCTCCTTTAAATTATTGCTATCTTCACATTTATTTTGATAATTTGTTACGCATGACA
>JBOFSK010000322.1:0-3045 GCA_051651505.1 Aeromonas sp. | reverse complement strand
GCTTCAAGACCATGGACTTCTTCGGGCTCGATGTGGCGATGATCGGCTTCCGGTTCGGCGGTGAGCGACGAGCAGGGGCGTTTGACCCTCATCTACACCGGGAACGTCAAATACCCGGATGGCGGCCGCACCGCCTATCAGTGTCTGGCCCGCGCCGATGGTGCGGGCGGTTTTGCCAAGCTGGGCCCTGTGCTCGATTTACCTGAAGGCTACAGCGGCCATGTGCGCGATCCCAAGGTGTGGCACGACGGCCAGCAGTGGCTGATGGTGCTGGGAGCCCGCACCCTGGATGACAAGGGGGAAGTGCTGCTCTATCGCGGCGACACCCTGCAGAGCTGGCAGCGGGTGGGCCCCATCGCCGGTAGCGGGCGAGGGGGGCTGGGTGAGTTTGGCTATATGTGGGAGTGCCCGGATCTCTTCCCGCTGGGGGAGCGCCATGTGCTGATCAGCTGCCCGCAGGGGATTGCCCCGGTAGGCGAGGATTATCGCAACCTCTACCAGTGCGGCTGGCTGGCGGGCAACTTCGACGGCGAGCGCTTCGAGCACGGGGCTTTCCACGAGCTGGATCGGGGCTTCGAGTTCTATGCGCCGCAAACCACCCGAGACAGTCAGGGGCGCCGCCTCTTGTTTGGCTGGCTGGGGCTGCCGGAGGAGAACGAGATGAGCCAGCCTACTGTTGCTCACGGCTGGATCCACCAGATGAGCTGCCCGCGGGAGCTGTTCTGGCAGGATGAGTGGCTATGCCAGCGGCCGGTGGCGGAGCTTGCGGCGCTCAAGGGAGAACTGACCCGCTTCGAGGGGACGCTTGGCGAGTTTCCGGGGATGGCCATCGACTCGGCCTGGCTCGATCTGGATCTCTGCGGTGAGGGGAGCCTCTGGTTTGGTGCCGTGGCCGAGCTGGTGTGGCAGCCGGGGCGCCTCACCTTGCGGCGCCAGAACTGGCAGAGCGGAGCGTGGGAGACCCGCAGCAGCCCATGGGCTGGCGGGCGGATCACCGTCCTGTTTGATCGCTCCAGTCTGGAGTGTTTCATCGATGAGGGTCGTCACAGCCTGTCTGCGCGCTATTTCCCCGGGGAAAAGCCGCAACTTTCATCAGGTAACGGCGATGATGGCTGCAAAATTTGCCTCAATCACTGGCCGCTGTCGGCGTGCCTAGTACAATAGCCCGGTTCTAGTCAGCCGGGAGGCCAGGTGGAGAAGAAGAAACGGATCACGATTGCCCAGATCGCCGAACTGGCGGGGGTGTCCAAGGCGACCGCCAGTCTGGTGCTCAACGGGAAGAGTGCGGAGTACCGGATTGCCGACGATACCCGCAAGCGCATTCAGGCGGTGGCGGATGAGTGTCACTACCTGCCGAGCTTTCACGCCCGCTCCCTGCGCGAGACCCGCAGTTACACCTGGGGGCTGGTGATCCCCGATCTCACCAACTTCGGTTTTGCCCGCATTGCCCGTGCTCTCGAGGCCCACTGCCGGGAGGCGGGCATCCAGCTGCTGATCGCCTGCTCCGAGGATGATCCCGCCCTCGAGCAGCGGGTGGTGGACAACCTCATCAGCCGTCAGGTAGATGGGCTGATTGTCGCCTCCAGCGGCCACAGCGATGACATCTATGCCCGCATTCACGACCGCCTGCCGGTGGTGCAGCTTGACCGTCACATTGGCGAGTCGCGTCTGCCCATGGTGATCTCCGATGCCTGCAAGGCCACCGCCGAGCTGGTGCGGGACATGACCAGCGAGTGCGGCGAGGAAATCTACTATTTCGGCGGTTTGCTGGATCTCTCCCCCAGTCGTCACCGGCTGGCAGGCTATGAGCTGGGGCTCCATCGCGCCGGTTTTGAAGCTGATGCTACCCGGGTGCGCCATCGCGACTATCAGCCGAGCTCCGGTTATCAGCTGATGGCCGAGCTGGTGGCCGAGTTGGGGGCACCCCCCAAGGGGCTCTTTACCGCCTCCTTTACCCTGCTGGAAGGGGTTCTGCGCTACCTCAACGAGGCGGGGTTGATGGAGACAGGCATGCGCCTGTGCACCTTCGACGATCACGACCTGCTCGACTGCATTCCCATGCGCATCGACTCGGTGGCGCAGGATTGTCCGGCGCTGGCCCTCGCCGCCTTCGAGCTGATGCAGCAACTGATAGCGGGTAATCCCCCGGCGCAGACCGCCCAGGTGATCACCCCCAAGGTGCGCTGGCGCAGTCGCCGCTAGCCACGGCGCTTCGCCCATCCCATATGAAAAAGCCACGCCATGTCAGGTGGGGCTTTTTGCTGTTGGCGGATGGTGCCGCTCCTCTGACCGACAGCTCAGTCGGTGGTACTGGTATGCCAGAACAACGGCTTGATCTGGGGGACCAGTTGCGTGCATAACAAGCCAGCGTGGGCGCAACGTCCGGACAAAATGGGGTTTGTGGAGAGCATGTCAAAGGTGAATCCAAAGCACCGTAAAACCCCGTCATTAATGGCGGGAATATAAGGTGCGAACTTGTCGAACACGCAACGACGATACTTGGCAACAAAGACCAAGTGGACGTGCATTGAAGAAGATACCGATCTGGTCGGTGCGATCAATATATTAAGGGCGGGACACGTCCGGTTAGCCTGTGAAGTGAGCGGTGCAATAGGGCCGCCAGCAGTAGGAACCCACCGAAGTGAGCTAGCCCTGGCTGCGAGCCCGAGCTAACCGCAGTAGGGATCCTCGGCATTCATGCCGAGGAGGATGTCAAATTTAGGCTAAGGTCCACAGTGTGCCGCTCATCAGTGTGGCCTCTCCATGCGCTGAATACAGCGACAATTGGCGAGTGCCAGGCTGTGGGTAAATGCGGCTGGACAGGGTAGCATCGCCATCGTTAACAAAAACTTCTACAGATGAAAGATCCAAGAAAACCCGAAGCGTCATATATGCTCCGTCTGGCAGGGCAATACTACGATAACTATCCAGTCCCTCATCGGGGTAGTGACGCCAGAGCACCAACCGTCCGGCCTGGTTATCCACATACAGCCGGAGCCCGTCACCCAAACGGATGCCATAGTGTTCGGCCTGACTACCGCCGGT
>JBOFSK010000321.1:0-1036 GCA_051651505.1 Aeromonas sp. | reverse complement strand
CAGCTCGTCGGGCTCATAACCCGAAGGTCACAGGTTCAAGTCCTGTCTCCGCAACCAAAAGGTCCCGTGGTGTAGCGGTTAACATGCCTGCCTGTCACGCAGGAGATCGCGAGTTCGATTCTCGTCGGGACCGCCATTTAAAAAATTGGGCTATAGCCAAGCGGTAAGGCAATGGACTTTGACTCCATCACGCGCTGGTTCGAATCCAGCTAGCCCAGCCAATTTTTTGAAAATATATGCCGGCTTAGCTCAGTTGGTAGAGCAACTGACTTGTAATCAGTAGGTCGCGGGTTCGACTCCTGCAGCCGGCACCATTTTTTCAAAAAAAACTATCTCTGGAGGGGTAGTGAAGTGGCTAAACACGACTGACTGTAACTCAGTTCCTTATGGTTCGGCGGTTCGAATCCGCCCCCCTCCACCATTTTTAAAAAATATGCCGGTGTGGCGGAATTGGTAGACGCGCATGACTCAAAATCATGTTCTTTACGAGTGTCGGTTCGAGCCCGACCACCGGTACCATTTTTAAAAAGAAAATATCTATTGGGGGATTAGCTCAGCTGGGAGAGCATCTGCCTTACAAGCAGAGGGTCGGCGGTTCGAGCCCGTCATCCCCCACCATTTTCATCAGGGTAACCTGTTTTATTTTTCGAAAAAAAATAAAAAAAGTTGACAAAAGTTAATTTAAGTGATAATATATGTATTGTTAAAGATACGGAGTAATACTCAAGTGGCTGAAGAGGCGCCCCTGCTAAGGGTGTAGGTCGGGAAACTGGCGCGAGAGTTCAAATCTCTCTTACTCCGCCATTATATTGGCCCGTTGGTGAAGCGGTTGAACACACATGCCTTTCACGCATGCATACACGGGTTCGAATCCCGTACGGGTCACCATTTCAAATCAATAACAAACATGTTAGAAAAAACATGCCTGGGTGGCGGAACTGGTAGACGCACGGGACTTAAAATCCCGCGGATAGTGATATCCGTGCCGGTTCGATTCCGGCCCTAGGTACCATTTTAATTAAATAAACGATGCGCC
>JBOFSK010000320.1:0-1511 GCA_051651505.1 Aeromonas sp. | reverse complement strand
ATCGCCTGTTTGGCTTCATCAATACTTTGGTAGCCTGTTCTCGGCACCCATTCCGTTTTTAGGCTTCTAAACAGCCTTTCCATTGGCGCATTGTCCCAACAGTTGCCTCGACGGCTCATGCTCTGGGTTATTTGGTAGCACCAGAGTTGCTGCCTGAATCGGCGACTCGTGTAGTGACTACCCTTATCCATCCCCTCATAAGAGCGAGGCGTGGCGCGGGTTGTGAGGTATGATCGCTGTTCTTGACCAGCAAATAACGAACTGACGACGCCAATGCTTAATCACGACATCATTCTCAACCACATCGATGACATATTCGGCCACGACATGCACGCCAAGCGTGTATTGTCTCTGGCCAATGCTGCCCACGGGGTGATTGAGTCTGGTTCGCTCGCCATCCATGCCATTGGCAATGGTCTGTCGTTAGCCAGTGGCCTTGAGCGTAAACACGCAGTTAAACAGATCGATAGACTGCTGACCAACACCAAGCTCAATGTCTGGCACCTGTTCGATGATTGGGTTCCCTATGTGATTGCCGAGCGTACCGAGATCGTTGTCTCCATGGATTGGACCGAGTTTGATACCGATGACCACAGCACGCTGGTTATCAGTCTACAAACCAGCCATGGTCGCAACACCCCGTTGCTGTGGAAAACACATCAAAAATCACGGCTTAAAGGCCAGCGTAACGCCCATGAAAAGGAGCTGCTGACCAAACTCAAACAGATCTTGCCGGCAGGGGTGTTTGTCACTGTGGTGGCCGATCGTGGCTTCGGGTACATGGAGATGTTCGAGCGTCTGGAACAAGAACTCGATTTCGCTTATGTCATTCGTTTTAAAGGTAATATTCTGGTTGGCTACCCAGGAATGGAACAGGTGCCAGCGAGCGAATGGCTGACGCCCAGTGGACGTACTCGTACCCTGAAGGATGTTGAACTCACCGGCCAGCGCCAACCGGTCGAGCGAGTCTATTGCTGTCAAAAGAGCGACATGAAAGAGCCTTGGTTTTTGGCCAGCAATCGGGTCGATATCAGCGCCGCCAAAGCGCTGCAGTTGTATGGTCAGCGGTGGGGCATCGAAACCAGTTTTCGTGACATCAAGGACTATAAATTTGGCATGGGAATGGGCCAGGTCAGGATCAAAAGTCCGATGCGTCGCGACCGGTTATTTCTGTTCAGTGCATTAGCGATCGTACTGTTAACGCTCCTTGGCAAGGCAGGTGACAGTGCTGGGCTGGAACGGACGATTAAGGTGAATACCAGCAAGAGCCGAACTTATTCATTTTTCCGACAAGGCGTTATTTATTACCAACTGCTGCCCAAGATGAAAGAAGCGAATGCGATCCTGCTGATGGAGAAGTTTACTTATTACCTGAAACAGCATCGGTTATATACCCGAACATTTGGGATTATTTGAGCCTCAAAAAATGAGGGGATCAGTAAGGGTTTTGACCAAATTGAGCAGCACTATCTGGCGGGCCCTTGGGTGCTTGGCGAGCAGTTCAGCGTGGC
>JBOFSK010000319.1:0-1103 GCA_051651505.1 Aeromonas sp. | reverse complement strand
CAAGTCACAAGGTTTTATTTTTTCCTGGCATTGAGCGGAACTTGAAAAAGTCCCGCTTTTCTTTTGCTTGTGATGAAACGAACCCGCCCCCCTTCATCCCACTAAAGTGATGATATTCAGATCAAAGATCACACTAAGTGGGCGTCATGGTCAATCAAGGCATTTCTTTCTTGCCAATGCTCAGGCCCAACTTTATAGATAGCGCAGCCAACAGCAGCAACATCATGATCAGGGAGAAGAAATTACTGCCGAGCTCGGGGAATTGAACTTTAAGCAGAGCTGAGTGACCGAAAGATCCAATCAGAAAACAAAGCAAAGTACAAAGCGGAGTATTACCCACCATAGGGTGATGGCGGTAGTAGTGAAACAACTGATGGGCTGCCAGCCAGAAGGCGATCAGCGGGAAAAAGGAGAAAGGGACGATAGAGTTAGTTAATTGTGTCAAAGAGGCGTCCCCACAAATACCAATTAGCATTGCAAGAACTAACGGTTTTTTGGGAATGATTAGCGATTCAGACATGTTGTACCCCATCCTGTGGTCATGGCCTAGCTTCATGACGTTTCTGATTTTGCACCTCGGCTCCCATCGCAATAATGCGCAGCTGGCGAACAGTACGATCAGAAAGAGCACGGCACTCTTCACTGGTCATATCGAGAGCATCCGCACCAGCACTGAATACGATGGTCACCATCGCCTCAGCTTGAATATAGGCATCTTCCCGCGGTGCTTGGGTGGTGGCTTCGAGATAGTCGGTCAGTTCGGCAATGAAGTGCTGAATCTCACGAGCAACAGCTTGGCGAAATGCAGCCGATGTACCAGAGCGCTCTCGCAATAGCAGCCGGAAGATATTAGGGTTATTTTCGACAAACTCCATAAAAGTCTGCACAGAGGTACTGATGACGCTGCCGCCACCGGCTATTCGCTGGCGTGCTTGGCGCATTAACTGACGCAAAGTAAGCCCCCCCTCATCAACAAGGGTCAGCCCGAGCTCTTCCATATCACGAAAGTGACGATAGAAGGAGGTAGGAGCAATGCCCGCTTCACGCGCAACTTCCCGCAGGCTGAGATTGGAGAAACTTCGATTGGCGCACAGCTGGCTAAA
>JBOFSK010000318.1:0-3587 GCA_051651505.1 Aeromonas sp. | reverse complement strand
AGCTCGCTTAGCATGGTGCTGACCGCCGCCATATAGGGGGTGGGGCCGCAGAGATAGACGTGGCGCTTGAGCAGATCTGGCACCAAGGCTGATAGCATGGCGGGGGTTAAGCGCCCCAGCCAAGGGTGGTGTTCAGGGCCTTGCTCCAGCACCAGGGCGTGGCGCAAACCGCGATGCAAGGCGGCCAATTGCGCCAGCGGCTGTGCAAAGATCACATCCTCTGGCGAGCGGGCGCTATGGATAAAGCAAATGTCGGCCTCTGGCCCCTTGGCAAGCTCATCGCGCAGCATGGCCCACATCGGGGTGATACCTGAACCTGCACTGAGCAGGAGCGGTCGTGGGCAGGGAAGGGTGGTCAGGTTGAAGTCACCAAAGGGGCCGTCGGCGCGGATCGTGTCGCCGACCTGCAACGTCTGGTGCAGATGGTGGGACACCACGCCGACATCCTTGATAGTGATTTGCCAGCGGGTATCTTGTGGGCTGGAGGAGAGGGTGTAGGCACGGCACTGCGGGTCGCCGCCGATCTCGGTGTGCAGGGTGACACACTGGCCGGCCAGCACTGGCGGTAATGGGCCGGCTTGGGCGACAAATTGCCAGCTAACGACATCATGGGTCTCGCGCTGGCGAGCGGTGCAGGTGAGGATAAGAGAGGCTGCAGTCATAACAAGGATCTTCGCTTGCGTTAGAAAAAAGGCGAGCCGCAGGGCTCGCCAGAGATGAAGGGGTTAAGGCGAAATCAGGCGGCCAGAATGTCTGCCAGATCGGCCTCTGCCGTGGTGGTCCCTTTCAGGCCGAATTGCTCCTCCAGCACCTTGAGCAGAGCCGGGGTGAGGAACGCAGGGGCGGTCGGGCCGGTGCGAATGTCTTTCACTCCCAGGGCCAGCAGGGTCAGCAAAATGACGATGGCTTTTTGCTCGAACCAGGAGAGCACCAGGGTCAGCGGCAGATCGTTGATGCCGCACTCGAACGCCTCGGAAAGCGCCAATGCGAGCTGGATGGCGGAGTAGGCATCGTTGCACTGCCCCACGTCCAACAGGCGCGGAATGCCCTGGATGTCGCCAAAATCGAGCTTGTTGAACTTGTATTTGCCGCAGCCCAGGGTGAGCAGCAGGCTGTCTTGCGGGGTGGCCTTGGCAAATTCGGTGAAGTAGGCGCGCTCGGCCTTGTCGCCATCACAACCACCGACCAGGAAGAAGTGACTGATCTCCCCGGCTTTTACCTTCTCAATGACGGCTGGAGCCGCTTGCATCAGCGCATTGCGGGCAAAGCCGATGGTGATGAAATGCTCAAGCTCGGTGTGCTTAAAGCCCTCAAGGCTGAGCGCCTTGGTGATCACGGTAGAAAAATCCTCCCCTTCCAGATGGGTGACGCCCGGCCAGCCGACGATGGAGCGGGTAAAGATACGGTCACTGTAGTTGCCCACATTGGGGTCGATGATGCAGTTAGAGGTCATCACCACGGCGCCGGGGAAGTTGGCGAACTCTTTTTGCTGATTCTGCCACGCAGAGCCGTAGTTACCCACCAGATGGGGGTACTGCTTGAAGAAGGGGTAAGCCAGCGCGGGCAGCATCTCGCCGTGGGTATAAACATGGATGCCCATGCCTTGGGTCTGCTCGAGGATCAGCTTGAGATCGACCATGTCATGGCCTGAGACCAGAATGCACTTGCCCGGGATCGGGGTGACCCGTACCTGGGTCGGTTCCGGATGACCGAAGGCGCTGGTTTCACCCAGATCCAGCATCTCCATCACCTTGAAGTTGAGCAGGCCAATCTCCATCGCGCAGTTAAACAGTGGCTCCAGCTCACTGGGATCGGTACTGAGCCAGCTCATGATGCGGTGGAATTCGGCCGCTACCTCGTCACTTTGCTGGCCCAGCACGTAAGCGTGCTCCATATAGGCGGCAGCCCCCTTGAGGCCGTACAGGCAGAGCAGACGCAGCCCCATGATGTCTTCATGGACCTCACTTTGGCCGCGATTGGGGGCGGTCTCGGGGGCGTGAGCCAGCTGGGCCAGCAACTCGGCACCGGGCTCGAAGTGGGCGGCGGCAGGCAAGGCACTCACCGGCACCGCCATGGCAACCAAGCGATCAGCCAGTTGCTGGCGGTAGCTCAGTGCCTGATTGACGTATGCCACGATGCGAGCCGAGTCGAAGTTGACATTGGTCAGGGTGGCGAAGAAGGCCTTAGGGACAAACGCATCAATGTCGCGATCAATCATGCCTTGGGCACGGGCAGCCTGCGCCCAGGCACTGAGCCCTTGCAGGGTATAGATAAGCACGTCTTGCAGATCGGAGGTTTCAGCTGTCTTGCCGCACATGCCTTGGGCATACGCACAGCCATTGCCGGCGGGAGTACGAATAGTTTGTTCACATTGCACACAAAACATGGTGCTGCTCCTAATTTAATATTTCAGTTGTCTATTTTGTGGTGATTCTATTCCTCTCGCAGAAAACTTAATAGGCATTCAATTTGCCAATTAACCTTGTTTTGATGCAGATCAAAAACAAAAAAGCCGCCCAAACAGGGCGGCAAGGGGGTCGATAACGGGCAACACAACGCGGGGTTACGGCAAGAGCTGACCATAAAGGTTGGCCACAGCGCGCAATTGAACAAAGGGTTAGGCCAGATAGGCGCGCAGCATCCAGACCAGTTTTTCCTGCTGTTGCACATAGTCAGAGAGGATGGAAGCGGTGCCCTCATCACCGGCTTGGGCGGCCTGACCCAGAATACGACGCTGGGCGACCAGCAGTTCGCGAAAGCTCTCCAGCAGGGAGCCGACACAGGCGCGGCCATCATGCAGCCCCTTTTGCTCGGGGATGGCTGAGATGGTCAGGTAGTCGCTAAAACTGTGCATCGGCACCCCATCCAGGGTCAGGATCCGCTCGGCCAGGGTATCGACTTTCAGTAGCAGGTCGTTGTAAATCTCTTCAAATTTCAGATGCAGCTCGAAGAACTGGTTGCCACGGATATTCCAATGAAAGCCGCGTACGTTCATGTAGAGGATCTGGTAGCTGGCCAGCAATTTATTTAACTCGGCAGCCAGGGCTTGTGATTCGGCAGTATCAAGACCAATGGGGCTTTTCATTATTCACCTCCTGATATGGGGTTCGGGTTCAATGGCATTGCTTAACTTGGCTAGCCTAAATCGATGGGCATCGAAGGGATAATCGCTGGTATCTCACTTTCTGATAGTTCAGGGCTATCAAACCTTGGGTTGTCGTGGTGAGCATAACGGGAGATCAGGGAAGGTATTTTTCGAGCAGGGCCATCAGGATGGCCTGACACTCACGATCCGGTTCGCCATCTACTTTGTTGGCACGAAAGTGGAGCTGAAAGGCGCGCAGGACGGCGCGGCTCTGCACATCCCACTGGCCGGTCTGGGGCAGGCCGTAGCCATAGCGGGCTAGCTGTTGCTGCCACCTGGCCGCATCCCAGTCGGGCAAAGGGCTGGCCTGCAGCTCGGTCACCCGCTCTTCATCAGGCCAGGCGCCGACCCCGTAATCCAGAAAGAGCTGGCGCCAGGGAAAATGGGGGCCGGGATCCTGTTTGCGCTCGGGGGCGACATCGCTGTGACCCAGTATCTGAGT
>JBOFSK010000317.1:0-15928 GCA_051651505.1 Aeromonas sp. | reverse complement strand
CAGCGCTGGGGTGGGCTGACCTTGGTGGATGATACCTACAACGCCAGCGTGGAATCGGTGCTGGCGGGCATTGATACCCTGACCGCCATGGGTGGCTTCAAGGTCTTGGTGTTCGGTGATATGCGGGAGCTGGGGGTGGAGTCTGCCGAGCAACATGCCCGGGTCGGTCATCATGCCCGCGAGTGCGGCCTGGATGCCGTGCTGACCGTGGGGGAAGAGAGTCGCCACACCGCAGCCGCTGCGGCTGGTCGACATTTCGCTAACAAGGCGGCGTTGTTTGAAGTGCTTGCGCAAATGATAAATACACATCAAGAAGTGTCGATTCTGGTCAAAGGAGCCCGAGGCTCCCACATGGAAGATATCGTCGAGATGGTCAAAGGCCATCAGGAGTCAGCCTCATGCTAGTCTGGCTGGCGGAATTGCTCACCCCGCACTTCACCTTTTTTAACGTTTTTTCCTACCTGACGTTTCGCGCCATTCTGTCGATCATTACCGGTCTGGGGGTTGCCCTGTGGATGGGGCCGCGGCTGATCCGCCGCCTGCAGATCCTCAAATTCGGCCAGGTGATCCGCAACGACGGCCCCGAGTCTCACCTTAGCAAGCGCGGTACCCCGACCATGGGGGGGCTGATGATCATTGCGTCCATTTTTACCTCGGTGCTGCTGTGGGGCCGTCTCGACAATGGCTATGTCTGGTTGGTGCTGTTTGTGCTCGCGGCTTATGGCGCGATCGGCTTTGCTGACGACTACCTCAAGGTGGTGCGCAAGAATACCGATGGCCTGATCGCCCGCTGGAAGTACTTCTGGCAGTCCGCGGTGGCGCTGGTGGTCGCGGTGATCCTCTACAGCACGGCGACCTATGATGGCCAGACTCAGCTGGTGGTTCCCTTCTTGAAAGATGTGATGCCGCAACTGGGACTGATGTTTATCGTCCTGACCTACTTCGTCATCGTCGGTACCTCCAATGCGGTCAACTTGACCGACGGTCTCGATGGGCTGGCCATCATGCCGACCGTGATGGTGGCAGGGGGGCTGGCGCTGGTGGCCTGGGCTACCGGTAACGTCAATTTTGCCAACTATCTGCACATTCCTTATGTGCCCTATACCTCCGAGCTGGTGATCGTCTGTACCGCCATCGTCGGGGCAGGGCTGGGTTTTCTGTGGTTTAACACCTATCCGGCCCAGGTCTTTATGGGAGACGTTGGCTCCCTGGCCCTTGGCGGCGCCCTCGGCACCATCGCGGTGCTGGTGCGTCAGGAGTTCCTGCTGGTGATCATGGGCGGTGTCTTCGTGATGGAGACTGTCTCGGTGATCCTGCAGGTGGGCTCTTACAAGTTGCGTGGCGTGCGGATCTTCCGCATGGCGCCGATCCATCACCACTACGAGAAAAAAGGCTGGCCGGAGCCGCGGGTTATCGTGCGCTTCTGGATCATTACCCTTGTTCTCGTTTTGCTGGGTCTTGCCACCCTGAAAGTGAGATAAGGTCATGGTTATTATCATCGGATTGGGCAAAACCGGACTCTCCTGTGTCGATTACTTCCTCGGTCGGGGTGTCACTCCCTTGGTCATGGATACCCGTGCCAACCCGCCTGGCAAGGATCAGCTGCCACCAGAGGTGACATTGATCCACGGGCTTGACGAGGCGTGGCTCCAACAGGCGCACATGATAGTCGCGAGCCCGGGCATTGCCTTGGCGACCCCTGAGCTCAAAGCTGCGGCTGAGCGGGGTGTGCAGATCATCGGTGACATCGAGTTGTTTTTGCGCGAAACCCAGACGCCGGTCATCGCCATCACCGGCTCAAACGGCAAGAGTACTGTCACCACCTTGGTGGGCGAGATGATTGCCGAGGCCGGCCTCAAGGTTGGTGTCGGCGGTAATATCGGCATTCCGGCGCTGGAGCTGCTCAAGCAGCCGATGGATCTCTGCGTGCTGGAGCTCTCCAGCTTTCAGCTTGAGACCACTTATAGCCTGCGTGCTGCCGTCTCTGTGGTATTGAATCTGTCTGAAGATCATATGGATCGTTATCAGGACATGGCCGACTATCGCGCCGCTAAAATCGAAATTCATCAGTACTCCCAGCACGTGCTGGTCAATCGTGATGATGCCCAGACCTTGCCGGATGCGGGTCAGGTGTGGCAGAGCTTTGGCCTCGATGGCAACGGCTATGGCCGCTGCTTGCTGGATGGTCGCTACTGGCTGACCCTGCACGGCGAACCGCTGCTGGCGGTGGACGAGATGAAGATCGTTGGCGCTCATAATCAGGCCAACGCCCTGGCCGCCATGGCACTGTGCGATGCGGTCGGTATTCCCCGTGCCGCCCAGCTCAGCGTGCTGCGCCGCTTTGAAGGCTTGCCTCACCGTGCCCGCTTCGTGCGGGAGGTCAACGGGGTGCGCTGGATCAACGACTCCAAGGCCACCAACGTGGGGGCCACTCTGGCTGCCGTGGCCGGGGTGCGCGAGTCGGTGCGGGGACGGCTGTTGCTGCTGGCCGGTGGTCAGGGCAAGGGGCAGGATTTTGGCCCCCTGCAGGCGCTGTTGGGTAACCAGATCGATCACATGTACTGCTTCGGGCAGGATGCCGAGGTACTGCTGGCGCTGGGCGAGCAGACCGAGCGGATGGCCGATCTGGCCGCAGCGGTTGCCAAGGCGGCAGCCGATGCCCGGCCCGGCGACTGGGTGCTGTTGGCGCCGGCCTGTGCCAGTCTCGATCAGTTCGTCTCATTTGAAGCGCGCGGTGATCGTTTTACCGAAATAGTGTTGGCGCTATGAACGCCCTGCGCTCGGCTGTTGCACTGTTCCAGCGCTGGTTGTTACCGGCGCGACCCGCCGGACTCTTCGATCGCCAGTTAGTGCTGCTGGCACTGGCTTTGATGGCGGTGGGGGTGGTCATTGTGGCCTCGGCGTCGATCCCCGAGGGGATTGCGCTGGGGGATGATCCTTTCATGTTCGTGAAGCGGCATGGCCTGTTTTTGGTGCTGGCGCTCGGTATCTCCTGGTTTGTGCTGCAGGTGCCGATGGCCCGTTGGCAACAGTACAACGGCCCCATGTTGGTGCTGGCGATCCTGCTGCTGGTGTTGGTGCTGCTGGTGGGCCGTAACGTTAACGGTGCGGTGCGCTGGTTGCCGCTTGGCCCCTTCAATTTGCAGCCTGCCGAATTTGGCAAGCTGGCGCTGTTCGTTTATCTGGCCGGTTATCTGGTGCGCCGTCAGAGTGAAGTGCGGGAAGAGTTGTTCGGCTTCCTCAAGCCGTTGGCGGTATTTGGCGTACTGGCCGGTTTGCTGCTGTTGCAGCCGGATTTGGGTTCCACCGTGGTGATGTTTGTTACCGCGTTTGGCATGCTGTTCTTGGCGGGTGCAAAGCTCGGTCAGTTTATCACCCTGATTGGGTGCGGGATTGGTCTCGTGGTGATGCTGATCATTGCCGCCCCCTACCGGATGCGCCGGGTGACCTCTTTTATGGATCCTTGGGCCGACCCCTTTGGCAGTGGCTACCAATTGACCCAGTCGCTGATGGCCTTTGGCCGCGGCAGCTGGTTTGGCGAGGGGCTCGGTAACTCGATTCAGAAGATGGAATACCTGCCGGAAGCGCACACCGATTTCGTGTTTGCGATCCTCGGGGAAGAGCTGGGTTATGTGGGGGTGTTGGGTGCGCTGTTCTTGATCTTCGCTCTGGCATTCAAGGCCCTGAGCTTGGGGCATCGGGCCCTGGTGGCCGAGCGGCTTTATGACGGCTATCTGGCCATTGGTATTGGTATCTGGTTCAGTTTCCAGACCTTTGTTAACGTCGGTGCCGCCAGTGGTATGATGCCCACCAAAGGATTGACGCTGCCACTGGTCAGCTATGGTGGCTCCAGTCTCATCATCATGACGGTGGCAGTGAGTATGTTGATTCGAATTGATTTTGAGTTGCGTCAGGCGACAGCCCAGGCGCGCCTGCGGGAGGTGTAGTGAGCAAGACTCTGTTGGTGATGGCGGGTGGTACCGGTGGACATGTCTTCCCCGGTCTGGCGGTGGCCGATCGTCTGAAGACCCAGGGTTGGACTGTCCATTGGCTCGGCACCGCCGACCGGATGGAGGCGGAGCTGGTGCCCGCCCATGGCTATCCTATCTCTTTTATTGATATTCAAGGGGTGCGCGGCAACGGCATCAAGCGGTTGCTGGTCGCCCCTTATCGCATCATCAAATCGGTGTTGCAGGCGCGCCAGGTGATCAAGCGCATTCGCCCTGACGTGGTGCTGGGCATGGGCGGTTTTGCCTCTGGCCCCGGTGGTGTGGCGGCCTGGCTCTGCGGGATTCCGTTGCTGCTCCATGAGCAGAACGCCGCGGCCGGCATGACCAATAAATTGTTGGCGCGTATCGCCCAGCGGGTGCTGATGGCATTTCCGGGGGCTTTTGCCCCAAGCCGTCGCACTGCGGTGGTGGGAAATCCGGTGCGCCCGGAAGTGGTGGCTTTGCCGGATCCGCAACTGCGCAGCAGCAGCGAGCCGCTGAATCTGCTGATCGTCGGTGGCAGTCTGGGGGCTCGGGTGCTCAATGAGCAGGTGCCCGCAGCTGTGGCGGCGTCCGGTGTGCCGATTGCAGTACGTCATCAGTGCGGCAAGGGCAATGGCGAGACGGTCTCCGCCGCCTATGCCGAGCGCGGCCTCCATGCCGAAGTGAGTGAGTTTATCAAGGATATGGCCACTGCCTATGCCTGGGCCGATCTGGTGGTGTGCCGAGCGGGGGCCCTGACGGTCTCCGAAGTGGCTGCCGCCGGTGTGGCCGCCATTTTCGTGCCCTTGCCCCATGCGGTGGATGATCACCAGACCCGTAACGCCTTGACGCTGGTCGATGGTGGTGCGGCCGAATTTCTACCCCAGTCCGAGTTGAATACCGTTTCGCTGGCTGCGCGTCTGACCTGGCTGGCTGGTCGCCGGGAGACACTGTTTAACATGGCGAAGGCGGCCCGTCGCGTGGCGATTACGGACGCGGCCGAGCGGGTCGCGGATGAATGCAAGCGACTCGCCATTGGGCAGTCAAAAAGAGCATAACGATCACGATTACACGGGCAAAATTGTGCCATGTTATCCCCCGATTAGATTGATATCACCGAGCGGATTGTCTTTGAGGGCAATCGCTTGCGGTAGACAAAAGAGACGATTATGACCAAGGTTGAACTGGCAAAACTGCGTACTGTGATCCCTGAAATGCGCCGTGTGAGTCGCATCCACTTTATCGGCATCGGTGGTGCCGGCATGGGTGGGATCGCCGAAGTGCTTGCCAATGAAGGGTATCAAGTGACGGGGTCTGATCTGGCCCGCAATGCAGTGACCGAGCGGTTGGCCGGGTTGGGCGCTCACATTTTCGTTGGCCACAGTGCCGAACATATCGAGGGTGCCAGCGTGGTGGTGGTCTCTACCGCGATTAAGCAGGACAACCCTGAGCTGCTGGCTGCCCGTGAGCTGCGGATCCCGGTAGTACGCCGTGCCGAGATGCTGGCCGAGCTGATGCGCTTTCGCCACGGCATCGCCATTGCGGGCACTCACGGCAAGACCACCACCACCAGTCTGGTGGCGAGCATCTATGGCGAAGCTGACCGCGACCCGACCTTTGTTATTGGCGGTTTGCTCAATAGCGCCGGCACCAATGCCCGGTTGGGCAGTAGCCGCTATCTGATCGCCGAGGCGGACGAGAGTGATGCCTCCTTCCTGCATCTGCAGCCGATGGTCTCTATTGTGACCAATATCGAAGCGGATCACATGGAAACCTACGGTGGCGATTTCGCCAAACTCAAAGCCACCTTTATCGAGTTTCTGCACAACCTGCCTTTCTACGGGTTGGCCGTGGTCTGCGTCGATGATCCGGTGATCCGCGGTTTGTTGCCCGAGATTGGCCGCCCGACCCTGACCTATGGTCTCTCTGATGATGCTGATGTACAGGTGCTGGATTTTGTTCAGACCACTCATCACAGTCGCTTTCGAGTACGCCGCAAAGAGGCAGGTGAGCTGCACGTCACCCTCAATTTACCGGGCATCCACAACGCATTGAACGCTGCAGCGGCGATAGCTGTCGCAACTGAAGACGGCGTGAGCGATGATGCGATCATCTCTGCGCTGGCCAAGTTTGAAGGGGTAGGCCGCCGTTTCCAGCAATATGGCGAATTCGAAACCGGCCGTGGCAAGGCGATGCTGGTGGATGACTATGGTCATCATCCGAGCGAAGTGAAGGTGACTATCAATGCGGCCCGTGCCGGTTGGCCTGACAAGCGGTTGGTGATGGTGTTCCAGCCCCACCGCTACACCCGCACCCGCGACCTCTACGAGGACTTCGCCGATGTGCTCTCCAAGGTAGACGTGCTGGTGATGCTGGAGGTTTATGCTGCCGGTGAGGAGTCGATCCCGGGGGCCGATGGCCGCGCCTTGTGTCGTACTATCCGCTCGCGCGGTAGTCTGGAGCCCATCTTTGTGGCCGCGCCTGATGATGTGCCCGCGGTACTGGCTGAGCTGATTGGTGAGGGAGATCTGGTGCTGACACAAGGGGCTGGCAACGTCGGTGCGCTGGCCCGCCGCCTCGCAGAGATGAAATTGAGCAGAGATCACATGAAATCAGGTGCCTGAGGGCCCAATGAGTATTTTGACCGCCAAGCCGGGGCCTATATAATGGCGAGCCGGCCTGCGAAAAGGCCGGTTTAGCGCGTTACACGGGGATTGTCGGGTGGAGGTAAGGGCAGAGGGGCGCACTAAGGGTGGCTTCATCGCAGGCGTGGTGTTTTTCCTGCTGGTGATATGGGGCTGCTACCAGACTGCGTTGGATGTGAGAGACTGGCTGACAGATGCCAACCGGTTGCCCATGAGCGAAATGTTGCTACAGGGGCAACACCAGTATTTGGAAACCGAAGAGCTGCGGCTGGCGGTGCTGGATGGCGCCGAGCTGCGCAACTTCTTTGAATTGGATGTCAATGAATTACAGGCTCGGATTAATGCCTTGCCATGGGTAGCTCAGGTCTCAGTACGAAAGAAGTGGCCAAATAAGATCAAAGTCTACCTCACAGAACAAGATGTGGCGGCGCGCTGGAACGGCAACCGCTTTATCAATACCAAGGGCAAGGCGTTCAGCGCCCCGGACCGGGTCAACATCCCGCTGATGCAACTGTCAGGGCCGGAGGATCAGGCCGCTTGGGTGTTGAAACAGAGCCGCCAGTATGAATCCCAGCTGGCTGCCAAGGGATACAAATTGCAGGGGGTGAATTTGACCCCCCGCCATGCCTGGGAGCTGACCCTGGATGGCAATATCAAGCTGTTCCTCGGGCGCAATGACATTGCCCTGCGGTTACAGCGGTTTATCGATGCCTTTCCGGTGATCGAACCCCGTGCGCAGGTAGCCTACGTGGATCTTCGATACGACACCGGAATGGCAGTTGGCTGGAAGAAAAGCGAAGAGAAAGTGAATGACCAACACCGCAGATAGGAATTTGATTGTCGGACTGGATATCGGCACAACCAAGGTGGCGGTTCTGGTCGGTGAAGTATTGCCGGACGGTGAGTTAAACGTCATCGGCATGGGCAGTCATGCTTCTCGTGGCATGGAGAAGGGGGGGGTCAATGATCTCGACTCTGTGGTCAAGTCGCTGCGCCGTGCGGTAGAAGAGGCCGAGATGATGGCAGATTGCCAGATTAGCTCAGTGTATCTGGGGCTGTCTGGCAAACATATTGACTGTCGCAATGAGACCGGTATGGTGCCTATTTCCGATGAGGAAGTCACCCAGGAGGATGTGGATAACGTGATCCACACCGCCAAGTCGGTCCGCCTCTCCGATGAATTGCGGGTGCTGCATGTGCTGCCTCAGGAGTTCGCTATCGACTACCAGGAAGGGATTAAGAACCCGGTTGGTCTGTCCGGGGTGCGGATGGCGGCCAAGGTGCATCTGATCACTTGCCACAATGACATGGCCCGCAACATTGAAAAATGTGTGGAAAGGGTCGGCCTGCGGGTGGATCAACTGATCTTTTCCGCGCTGGCCTCCAGCTATGCGGTGCTGACCGAAGACGAGAAAGAGCTGGGTGTCTGCGTGGTGGACATCGGTGGCGGTACCATGGATATGGCGCTGTTTACCGGTGGCGCCCTGCGTCACACCAAGGTGATCCCGTATGCTGGCAGCACTGTCACCAGCGACATCGCTTACGCCTTCGGCACGCCGCCGTTGGATGCAGAGGCGATCAAGGTGCGCTACGGTTGCGCCCTCGGCCGTCTGGTCAGTAAGGAAGACAATATTGAAGTGCCCAGTGTCGGCGGTCGCCCGGCGCGTAGCCTGCAGCGGCAGACACTGGCTGAAGTGATTGAACCCCGTTACACCGAACTGCTCTCCATGGTAAATGATGAGCTGGTGCGGGTACAAAGCGAGTTGAAAGCCAATGGGGTCAAGCATCAGCTGGCAGCCGGCGTGGTCTTGACTGGTGGTGCTGCCCAGATCGAAGGCATTGTGGAGTGTGCAGAGCAGATCTTCCAAAGCCAGGTGCGGGTGGGTGAGCCCATGAACATACGTGGTTTGAGTGATTATGTGCAGGCACCGGTCTACTCGACAGCCGTCGGGTTGCTGCAATACGGCCGCACTCATCAAGCTACCGGTAGTCACAAAGAATATACCGCCAAAGCAAGCGTCGGTGGCCTGGTTAAACGGGTTAGCAACTGGCTGCGTGGCGAGTTCTAAGAATTTTGCTGAGTCAGGCAAATAAAGCGGAGAGATAACATGTTTGAATTTATGGATAGCCACACTGACGAAGCCGTCATTAAAGTGATCGGTGTAGGTGGCGGCGGCGGTAACGCTGTCGAGCACATGGTTCGTCAAAATATTGAGGGTGTTGAGTTTATTACTGTCAACACCGATGCGCAGGCGCTGCGTAACTCCAGTGCCAATACTACTTTGCAGATCGGTGGTGGTATCACCAAGGGTCTGGGTGCTGGCGCCAACCCGGAAGTGGGTCGTGATGCGGCCATGGAAGATCGGGAAGCACTGCGTGAGCTGCTGACCGGTTCCGACATGGTATTTATCGCTGCCGGTATGGGTGGCGGTACCGGTACTGGTGCCGCACCGATCGTGGCTGAGGTAGCGCGCGAGATGGGTATCCTGACCGTTGCTGTGGTGACCAAACCGTTTTCTTTCGAAGGAAAGAAGCGGATGGCGTTTGCTGCCCATGGTATTGAAGAGCTCTCCAAGAATGTTGACTCACTGATCACAATTCCTAACGACAAGCTGCTCAAGGTGCTGGGTCGCGGTATCTCCCTGCTGGACGCCTTCAAGGCGGCCAACGATGTACTGCTGGGTGCGGTACAGGGCATTGCCGAGCTGATCACCCGTCCGGGCTTGATCAACGTCGACTTCGCTGACGTGCGAACCGTGATGCGTGAAATGGGTACCGCCATGATGGGTACCGGTTCTTCTTCTGGTGATGACCGCGCCGAAGAGGCCGCCGAAAAAGCCATCTCCAGCCCGCTGCTGGAAGACGTGGATCTGGCCGGTGCCCGTGGCATTCTGGTCAACATCACCGCAGGTATGGATATGACCATCGAAGAGTTTGAAACCGTGGGTAATGCGGTCAAGGCCTTCGCTTCCGAAAACGCCACTGTGGTGGTAGGTACTGTTATCGATCCGGAAATGCACGACGAACTGCGTGTCACCGTGGTGGCGACCGGTATCGGTGCCGAGCGCAAGCCGGACATCACCCTGGTCAAGAGCAGCCAGGTGCAAGAGCGCCCGGTACGCCAGCCGCTGGTGAGCGACATGATGCAAGGTCGCGTGATGGAGGATGCTCCGGCCAAAGTGGTCAACGCCGAGCCACAAGCTCGTCGTGAGCCAGATTACCTAGATATTCCCGCGTTCCTGCGTAAACAAGCTGACTAAGCCTTCTATGAGTCTTTTTTGTTTGTTGTTCAAGGAATGTGCTAAGATGGCCTGCCAACGACCATCTGGTCCGGATTTTAGCTGTTTAGGGTACACCCATGATTAGACAAAGAACCTTGAAAACGAGTGTTCAGGCCACTGGTGTCGGCCTGCATTCAGGTCGGAAAGTCACCATGACCTTCCGTCCGGCACCTGTGAACACGGGGATCGTTTACTTGCGTACCGACCTGAATCCTGTGGTGGAGCTGCCAGCCAATGCCGATCAGGTGCGCGATACCGTGCTCTGTACCGCTCTGGTCAATGAAGCCGGTGTTCGGGTCTCGACCATTGAGCACCTCTCTGCCGCCTTGGCCGGAATGGGGATCGACAACCTCTATGTCGAAGTTGATGCCCCCGAGATCCCGGTGATGGACGGCAGTGCGCATCCCTTTATCTACCTGCTGCAGGAAGTCGGGATCCGCGAACAAAGTGCGCCTAAGCAGTTTGTGCGGATCAAGCAGAGCATCCGGGTTGAAGACGGCGACAAGTGGGCGGAGTTCCACCCCTATCGCAATGGCTTCAAAATGGATCTCGAGATCGATTTCCAGCATCCGGTGTTTGCAGGACGCAATCAGCGTTGTGTACTGGACTTCTCCGGTGCCTCCTTCGTAAAAGAGATCAGCCGTGCCCGTACTTTCGGGTTTATGCGCGATATCGAGTACCTGCGTTCCCAGAACCTGGCGCTGGGCGGCAGCCTGGAAAACGCCGTGGTACTGGACGACTATCGGGTGCTGAACGAAGATGGGTTGCGTTATGAGGACGAGTTCGTCAAGCACAAGATGCTGGATGCGATCGGTGACCTCTATATGTGTAACCGCAGCATCATAGGTGAATTCCGTGCCTACAAGACCGGACATGCCCTAAACAATAAGCTGCTGCGTGCCTTGCTGGCCCAGCAGGAGGCGTGGGAACTGGTGACCTTCGAGGGTGAGGGCGACAAAGCGCCTATCGCTTATTACGATAACGGTCTGGTTCTGGCCTGATTGCAGTGCAACGGAACGTCGGTCATCTCTCCGCACCGACGTTCCGTCATTTGTTTACTCCATCCTTTAATACCGATTACCTCCCGGTTTTTTTTTCTGTGCTGGCTGTTGGCCGCACCTGACCGAGCAGACTTATTTCTATGAGCATTACCCTGATCCTCCATGGCAAGCAGCGACGCAAGTTGCACTTACCCAAACAACGTCTGGCGTGGGTCGGCGGTTTTATCTTCTCTTTGCTGGTGTTAGGTGGTGGTTGGCTCTGGCAGAGCTGGTATCAAAAAATGGCGGTACTGGAAGTGGCGCTGGCAGTAGCTGAGCAAAATGCGGGCACCCAAGCCAGTGATGAAGCCCGTGAGCAGTTGGCGATGCTAGCGGCTCAGGTGGGCACCATGCAGGGCCAGTTGGGCCGTTTGAATGCCCTTGGTGAGCGATTGACCGAGCAAGCTGACCTTGATCCCGACGAATTCAACTTCAAAGCGCTGCCCCCCATGGGTGGCCCCTCTTATGATGAAGAGCTGGAAGTGAACCTCAACGAGCTGCAAGCCTCGATGAAACACCTCAGTCAGCAACTCAGTAGCCGCGAAGAGCAGCTGTCAGTACTTGAATCTTTCATCATGAATCACCATATCACCGACGATGGTTTTATTGCCGGTTCGCCAGTCAAACAGGAGCGAGTGTGGATCTCATCCGGCTTTGGTGGCCGAGTTGACCCGTTTAATGGGCGGGCCAAGATGCACAAGGGTGTGGATTATCGGGGCAAACCCGGCACGCCGATCCTAGCGACCGGTCCCGGTGTTGTCAGCTGGGCGGGGCGTCATCCTCAATTTGGCAATATGGTGGAGATCAATCACGGCAATCGTCTGGTCACCCGCTATGCCCATAACTCCAAGTTGTTGGTCGAGGTGGGCACCTTGGTTTATCAGGGCCAGGAAATTGCGTTGATGGGGCGTACCGGTCGCGCGACCGGGGTCCATTTGCATTATGAAGTGTTGAAAGATGGTCGTCAGGTCAACCCCGCACGCGTTCTCAGTGCCAGCCGGGGTTAGGTTTTTTTCTTCAGGTTCCAGTGACGGAACGCTTTTATAACCAGAAATAGTTGGTACCCATGATTAGCACACTGCTTACCAAGATTATTGGCAGCCGGAACGATAGAACGCTCAAGGCTTTGCGCAAAATTGTAAAACAGATCAATGCCATGGAGCCTCAGTTCGAAGCTCTTTCTGACACTGAGCTGCAGGCCAAGACGGCTGAGTACCGTCAGCGTCTGGAGCAGGGTGAGACCCTGGAGCAGCTGCTGCCGGAAGCGTTCGCCACCGTGCGTGAAGCCTCCAAGCGGGTATTCGGCATGCGTCATTTCGACGTGCAGCTGATCGGCGGCATGGTGCTCGACTCCAACCGCATCGCTGAAATGAAAACCGGTGAAGGCAAAACCCTGACCGCAACCCTGCCAGCTTACCTTAATGCCCTGAGCGGCCGTGGTGTGCACGTGGTGACGGTCAACGACTATCTGGCCAAGCGTGATGCTGAAGCTAACCGTCCGCTGTTTACCTTCCTCGGCATGACGGTCGACTGTAATGTACCCGGCATGGATGCGTCGCAAAAGCGTGACGCCTACGCCGCCGACATCACCTACGGCACCAACAACGAATTTGGTTTTGACTACCTGCGCGACAACATGGCGTTCTCGCCGGAGCAGCGGGTGCAGCGCCCGCTCAACTACGCGCTGGTGGATGAAGTTGACTCGGTGCTGATAGATGAAGCCCGTACCCCCCTTATCATCTCTGGCCCAGCTGAAGATAGCTCTGCCATGTATACCCAGGTCAACAAGCTGATCCCGTTGTTGGTCAAGCAGGACAAAGAAGATACCGAGGAGTACACCGGTGAGGGGCACTACACGGTTGATGAGAAAAATCGTCCGGCCCTGCTGACCGAAAATGGTCAAATCTTCGTGTAAGAGTTGCTCAAGAAAGAAGGGCTGCTCGATGAGAGCGACTCGCTCTTTTCCGCCACCAATATCAGTCTGTTGCACCACGTCAACGCCGGTCTGCGGGCTCACACCCTGTTTGAGCGCAACGTGGACTATATCGTCCAGAAAGATGAAATCGTCATCGTCGATGAGCACACCGGTCGTACCATGCCGGGTCGTCGCTGGTCCGATGGCCTGCATCAGGCGGTTGAAGCCAAGGAAGGGGTCAAGATCCAGAATGAGAACCAAACTCTGGCTTCCATCACCTTCCAGAACTACTTCCGTCTCTATAACAAGCTGGCGGGGATGACAGGTACTGCAGATACTGAAGCCTTTGAATTTCAGCAAATTTATGGCCTGGATACCGTGGTTATCCCGACCAACCAGCCGATGGTGCGTAAAGACATGGGCGATCTGGTCTATCTGACCGCCAATGAGAAATATGCCGCCATCGTTGAAGATATCCGTCAATGTGTGGCCAAGGGCCAACCTGTACTGGTGGGTACCGTCTCCATTGAGAACTCCGAGCTGCTCTCCGGCATCCTCACCAAAGAGAAGATCCCGCACAAAGTGCTGAATGCCAAGTTCCACGCGATGGAAGCAGAGATCGTGGCTCAGGCTGGCCAGACGGGTGCTGTCACCATCGCCACCAACATGGCCGGTCGTGGTACAGACATCGTACTCGGTGGTAACTGGCAGGCCGAGATTGCGGCTCTGGAGAGTCCAGATAGCGAGCAAATCGCAGCGATCAAGGCTGCCTGGCGAGTGCGCCACGATGAGGTGCTGGCGGCAGGTGGTCTGCATATTATTGGCACCGAGCGTCACGAATCCCGTCGTATCGACAACCAGCTACGCGGCCGTTCCGGCCGTCAGGGTGACCCAGGTTCCTCCCGTTTCTATCTCTCAATGGAAGATACCCTGATGCGGATTTTCGCCTCTGATCGGGTGACCGGCATGATGAAGAAGCTGGGCATGGAAGAGGGTGAAGCCATTGAGCACCCATGGGTGACCAAGGCGATCGAAAACGCCCAGCGCAAGGTAGAAGGTCGCAACTTCGACATCCGCAAGAGCTTGCTGGAGTTTGATGATGTGGCCAACGACCAGCGCAAGGTGGTCTATGAGCAGCGTAACGAGCTGCTCGATACCAACGACATCTCCGAGACCATTCACGTTATCCGTGACGATGTCTATGGTGCGGTGATTGACGAGTACATTCCACCCCAGTCGCTGGAAGAGGTGTGGGATGTCGCAGGCCTGGAAGCGCGCCTGAAGGCTGATTTCGGACTGGACCTGCCGCTGCAGCAGTGGCTGGCCGAAGATGACAAGCTCTATGAAGAGAAGCTGCGTGAGCGGATCCTGAGTAATGCCACCACCCTCTACACCCACAAGCAGGAGTTGGTCGGGGTCGAGGTGCTGCGCAACTTCGAGAAGGCGGTGATGTTGCAAACCCTGGATGGGCTATGGAAGGAGCATCTGGCAGCCATGGATCACCTGCGTCAGGGTATTCATCTGCGCGGTTATGCTCAGAAGAACCCCAAGCAGGAGTACAAGCGCGAATCCTTCGATCTGTTTACCCAGATGCTGGAAACCCTCAAGCGCGACGTAGTCAGCGTGCTGAGTCGGGTTCAGGTGCAAGAGCGTGATGTCGAAGTGATGGAAGAGCAGCAGCGCCAGCAGGCAGCCGCGGCGCCCCGTACTTACACTCATGCCGCAGCACAGAGCCAGTTGGCCGATGAAGAGGCTGCCGCCGCAGAGGGGCAGGTTACCTTCGTGCGCGATGAGCAGAAGATCGGTCGTAATGATCCTTGCCCCTGCGGATCTGGCAAAAAGTACAAGCATTGCCATGGTCAGTTGACCTGATCAACGGGATGTCATAACAAGGCGGGCTCTGTGCCCGCCTTGTTTTTATCTCGCTGGCGGTGGTTTATGCTGGGGGGCAAAATACCGGTTGCTGATGGAGTATGAGTGGCTGGTTAACGGCCTGTGCGGGGCATGGCAAGGGCGCACATGGCCGCTGTCTTCAGCTGGCGTGACCCCCTGTCTCTTAGTCTAGCCAGCCTGTTCAAGACGGATCGCCAAGTCACCCGTCTTGATATCAATGCAGGGAGGGCTAGTTTGACTGAGCCTGCTGCTGTAACTGATCAAGCGCTTGTCGTTCCTGCTGGCTAAGTCCCAACTCTTCACAGGCTTGTTCAAAGCTGATCCCTAGATGGCACATCATGATGTCGATAGCGGGCAGATAGTTTTTCATTTTCTCTTCCATGGTGATTCTCCAAACCCGTCTCTTATGCCCTGAACCATGAGGGGTAACAATTAGACTTTAGGCTTAATCTGCCTATTTGGTAAGGTGGCTCTGCTACTGCGGGGAGGAATTTGTTACTCTGCCTCTTAGTAAAAAGGTTGCCGTATGACAGCGGGTAGCGGGTGAGGAGCAGAGCATGCTATTGAGTTTATTGATAATCGTATCGGGTTGGTGGCATATCCGCGCTGCCTATGAGCCAGGCACTCGTCAGTTCTATATCAGCAAGGTGCTGACCATGTTGCTGATCATCGCACTGGCGTTTGGCTACCAGAATGATGATCACGATGGATCTCACGCCTGGATCCTGCTCGGCCTCTGTCTGTCATTGGCCGGGGATGTGCTGCTGATGTTGCCCACTGATCGTTTCATTCAGGGGCTGGCCGCTTTTTTTGTCGCACATCTTTGCTATATCGTCGGGTTTGCCCAAGGGCCGTTACTGCTTCAGTTGGTGGATGGATTGTTGCTGTTGCTGGTGGCCGGCATGGTGTTTGGTCTCTTGTGGGGCAGCCTGGGGGAGATGCGGATCCCGGTATTTTGCTACATGTTGGTGATCCTCACCATGGCTTGGGTTGCCGCCGGGGCTTGGCATGCGTCGCTGACTGCCGGTGCTGCCACCGCGCTAGTGGGGGCCTTGATGTTCCTTTTTTCCGATAGCATGCTGGCCCTCGATCGTTTCCGTCGCCCTTTTTCTGATGCCAGGGCCTGGATCATGGGCAGTTACTTTGCCGCCCAGTTTCTGATTGCGGGTTCGCTGGCGGGATA